>JAKIUJ010000258.1 GCA_021647625.1 Desulfobacula sp. | reverse complement strand
CGCCATTTGAGAATCCTTTCGTAAGATATAAGATAATGGAAATTAAACTTCAATTTAACACAAAAAATTTGTCTGTTCAATATTTGGATGATGTTCTTGATTAAAACAAGGTGAGAATACAAAAAATTCTATTGGTTTGCCGGGTGAACTTTTGCCTTGAAAGACGTAAGAAACCACATGTGATTCATTCAATATAATATATTCTTTACATGCGTTTACCCCGGGTCTTAAATTTTTAAACCTTGCTTTTACGCTTCAGGTTTTATAAAAATAAATTTTGCGACGGCATCAAACTTGAGGATTAAAAGGACTAAAAAATATCATGGATCACGCAGAGCTTACTCAGATTTTTACACAGGATTTTCTTGACACCTTGTTACCTGCACAAAAAAGCGATCAGTTTTTTGAAGCACTTTATGGAGACGCATCTGAAGGTGCCTATGATATCCAGCTTGAATTAATTTCGGTAACCACAAGCCGTATCGTTCTTGCCTTTAACCTAACCCAGCGCCCGGGTAAATGCCTGGTCTGCAGTTTAACCTACGGAATTCCAAATGTGTTTACCCGTCATCCATTGATTAATATCAAAGGGATGGTAGAAAAAATTGAAGAAAAAGGGATAAAGGTAAAATGCTGGCGTTTAGGTGATACTGAGGAAAACAGCAGTGAGCTTCATGTAATTCCTTTTTTTCTGGACATGGAGTCCACTTAAAAAAAAGATCTTCAATAAGAATATAAAAAGGCCGGATCTGATTTAACACAGATCAGGCCTTTATTATTTTCACACCCTTTAAAAGGGCTTTTTTTATGCTTTGGGCAGGTCTGGGAATTGTTTGTTCAACACTTTGTTCCAGGCATCAACATCGGATTTCATTTTTTTAAACAAAGAACCTGTATTCCCTTTAATGGTGACCTTATCAATGGTGTCACCCTGGGCAATGCTGTCTACAATTTTTTGATCTTCATCGCTTGCAACTTCCCCAAAAACAGTATGCATCCCATCAAGGTGAGGTGTGGGGCCATGGGTAATGAAAAACTGGCTGCCATTGGTTCCTGGCCCGGCATTAGCCATGGAAAGAATACCTGGTTTTTCATGTTTCAAGTCTTTTTTACACTCATCTTTAAATTCATATCCGGGACCTCCCATACCATTTCCGTGAGGACATCCGCCCTGGACCATGAAGTTTGCTATCACGCGGTGGAATTTTAATCCATTATAATATTCTCTTTTTGCAAGGTTGGCAAAGTTTGCACAGGTAAGAGGGGTCTGGTCTGCAAACAATTTAATATGGATGGTTCCTTTGGTGGTTTCAAAAATAGCTGTCAAATCAGGCATTTAATATCTCCTTTTAATGTAAATAATTAAGGTCAAATTTAAGTGTTAGTTTTAATTTGTCAACTATAAATAGTGTTTACAAAAAGGGCGGCCGGCTCAAGCAGGTTAGAGCCGGCCTTTCTCATTTGGAGGATGAGAATGAAACACAAAGTTAATTTTGAATGGGTCTTACTTTTCTGTATACCTTGTCAAAAGCACGGGTTTCACCATTTATCGTTAAAAGATCCTTTTCAATGGAGATGCCGAACAGTTTTTCATTTTCTTGAAGATAGGGCAGGATTAACTGCCAGTCATCATCGGAAAGCGAAACAAATTCACCGCCGTTCAGATGCTCGTCCACTGTCTTTTTTTCAGGATCTCTTAAATAGATCGAACCGCCGGAAGCCAGGGAAAACAGATTTGATCCCGGATATGGCATATCAAGATCCAATATCTGTCCGTTTTCATCAAAACAAATGCCGTTGACAATAACAAACCCACCACCGTTTAAGGGGTCTCCTGCCATAAAAGATTCAGCAAGATAATCCAGACAGGTCCCGTTGATGATTACTCTTGGGCCACCGGTGGCATTAATAAGAGGTCGCCCTGCCGCATTGCCCTGGATATAAACTTCACCGCCTTTTGCACCGTACATAAATGTTTGGCCCACATCTCCGTGAACCACAAATTTGCCGCGTTTCATGATCTGGCCCAATTGATCCTGGGCATTGCCATGGACATGGATCTGCATACCGTCTATACCGGATGCCATGTAATCACCGGAGCTGTCATACACATCAAACCTGACATTTTCGGTATCAGGGCCTAATCCGCAACCGGTAAACCGCTGGCCTTTATATCCGTAACATATATATTGTTTCCAGCCCATGCGATAGGCTTTATTGATCATTCTTGAATCGCAGTCACGTCCTTCGGGTTCAAATTCTTCTGCATTGACCACAAGGATTTTCTCATTGCCTTCAGGTGCCCTTAAATTATCTCGTGTTTTCCGATCAACACAGGCATACAGGCTGTTTGCATTCTCCTTGATATTTGGAGATGATTTGAAAATAAGGGTCAGGCTGTCCCTGATAATCTGGAGCAAAGAGCCTCTTTTTTTGTCGCCCGTGGGGAAAATCCGGTCATTTAGATGGGTCAACAGCTCAATGGCCATTGTTTTGTTATCATCATTTTCAAGAGACAGGGTTTCAACGGCATGGCACAGGTGTTTGATATTGATAAAATTAAGATCGGTGAAACTGCTTATGCAATAGTCCTTTAAGGCACTGACATCTTTTGTTTCAAACAGTTCAATGATTTTTTGTATAGTTGTTTTACCCGTGTCACTGATAGGTGTTCCTTCAATGGTGATCGAGGTATCAAAGTGAACCTGGTCTTTGGTTGTTTTTACAATATCCCCAAACTTGTTCTGGGTAATCAACTTTTTGGAGCCGTCTCCCTTATCCGAATCCTTAATGGTAAAGGTAAAGGCACCGCCGTCGGTTGAACTGCCGCCCCTGGCATTCCAGTATTTGTCAGCCACAGGGCAGAATCGTGAATCCTGAGCACAAATACTTTGCAAGGTGGCATCAATGGCCTGTTTTTCAGAGCAGACAAGACCAATCTGGATATCATCCCTTTCCTGGAGTGCAAACACCTGGGGCCGCAGCATGGCGGTATCGGTTATGCCGATGAGCTGCATCAGGTCGTTATAGGGGTCATTTCTGGCAATAATGAAAAACCAGGGACCATCCGGAGAACCTGTCATATGCTGGGACTGGATATATCGATAGACGTCCTGTTTCTTTTTTGGCAGACAGTCAAAGTCATACTCTGTTGTGGGGGCCAAAGCTTCAATAATGTATTCCAATGGATACCCGAACACCCGGTTATACAGATCCAGGAGAAGTACTGAGGTTTCCGTGTCCGTTAAGAACTGGGGGTAGATATTGTATTGATTTAAATATTCACACACCGCATGATAGTTGGCAAAGTCGCCGTTATGGACAAGGGCTTCGTGCATGCCGGAAAAAGGATGTGCGCCGCCCGGATGCCACAGGCGACCCCGGGTGGGATACCGTTGATGGGCAATCCAGCCGTGGGCCCTGAAATCGTCCAGGCAATAATACTGTGTGGCCTGTTCAGCGTATCCGACAACCTTCAGTATCATGACGTTTCTGGCATGGGACATGACAAAGGCTTTCTTTTCACCCAGAGAGGCATAATAGGTTTGGTTCAGGCGGGTGGAGTTCTGGAAAATAAATTCATCCTCTGCTTTTCTCTGATCCATTTCATACAAATTATTGTACTGGATAAATTTTGCCAGAACATCGGTTTTAACCCGGACAAAATAGCGCCATACATCGGGTGGCTTTACCTCAAGGCCGATGGAAGTATAGTCATCTATTGTGGGCGTTTTTTCTGCCTTGTAGATATCAAACATGGGATTGATGTTTGTGGATTCAACTTGTGCGATTGATTCTTCATCCAGATAGGCCACCTGGAGAAGATAATGATCTTCCAGCACATCCTGGGGCACGCCAAGGTCGTCGGCACTTAAACCAACTGCGGCAATACCGCCGCCTTTGCCGTTGCCTCTGTTGTGCATCTGTACAGAGGGTTCATGAATATGGCGGCCGGCTATGGGGATATTAGCCATGAAGCCTGTTACACCACATCCACCCTCTTCATCGCATTTGTTCACCGGTGTTTTGATATGGGGGATACGGCCTCGTGAAGCCAGTATGTTTTTAATTATATTTTCCGTATTAGGGGATGTCATTTGTTTTTAGTCCTTATAAAACCATTTTATACTCGGGTGCGGGCTGGTATTTTTTTTTCTCTTCCTCTTCCAGATAATCCAGGTGAACAAGGATGTCGGTTCGACCCCGGAGTCCTTTGATGCTTTTTAGCCCATAGGTTCTTAAAATATCGCACCATTGTTTTCGCCAGGCCATGTACATATTGACCAGGCGTTGTTCGACATATTCCTGGTCTATCATAATCCCAAGTTCAGGGTCTGTGGTGGCAATTCCCCGGGCACAGCCCCGTCCGCTTTCACAGTTCCCGCAGCGAACACATTCAACCGCCACAAGATCAGCCGTCCCAATCACACACCCATCAGCTCCCAGAGCAATGGCCTTGGCAACATCCAGTCCGTTACGGATACCACCGCTGGCGATTAAGGTGACTTTGTCTCTGACACCTTCTTCTTCAAGGAATTTGTGAACCTTTGGAATGGCGTATTCAATGGGCATGGCAATATTTTTTTTGGCAATATCAGGTGCTGCACCTGTGCCACCGTAACTGCCGTCTATATGAATAATATGGGCACCGGCGTAATAGGCACCGATGGCCACCATGTCCACATCTGTGGGTGTGGATACTTTAATGGAGCACAACACATTGTGGTTGATCTCTTTCATCCAGTCCACATGTTTTTTATGGTCTTCCACAGAATATACCGAATGGAAAGGAAACGGGGAGAACAAAGGTTTTCCCACAACTGTTTCTCTCATTTTGGCTACAGCCGGGGT
>JAKIUJ010000024.1 GCA_021647625.1 Desulfobacula sp. | reverse complement strand
TTAGAACTCCTGGCAGTTAATGGCCCTCACAGTATTTTGATTGACACACTCCAGGATGATTTGCAGGTTCCATTGTATCAAGAAAGCGCAGATCCATATCCACCCAGTGTGGCCCGACAAATATCACACGAAATTTTACCGGCCTGGAAAATGTCCAGTTTTTCGGCCCTTGTTCATTCAGCTATTGGTAATTCAGCAGGTTACAGCCATCAAGTGCCGGATATAGAGAAGATCACATCCGATGCAACACCTGTCATTGAACTTGAGTCCTTTCCAAAAGGAGCTGCCTCTGGAGATTTTTTTCATGCAGTTTTTGAAAATATTGATTTTACCGGAACGGATGAGGATATCACGAACCAGGTTAACCTGCGGTTCAACCGGTTCGGCTTTACAGATGATGCACTTGCCATATTGGCTCAAAATTCAGTCAGGCAGGTCATAGAAACTCCGCTTGAAACTGAGAATGAAACCGAACCTGGGATCAGGCCGCAGGCATTCAAACTCAAAGATATCAAAGATTCCCAACGGCTCAATGAACTGGCGTTTACTTTTCCGGTACAGTCATTGGATGTGCCAAAATTAGTACGGGCATTGGATTTGTCCAATCAAGGCTTTGGGTCCTCAGGATATCTCAATCAGCTTTCTTTGCTTAATATACCAAAGCTCACAGGCTATTTAAAAGGATTTATTGATCTTATAATCCAGCATGACGGCCGATATTACATTATTGATTATAAATCCAATTATCTTGGCAGTACCTATGGGTGCTACTCAAAAAAAAATATGAAACAGGCAATGGCAGACCACCATTATTATCTGCAATATCACATTTATCTTTTAGCTTTGCATCGGTACTTGTCCCACAGGATAAAAAAATATAATTATGCTACTCATTTTGGTGGCATTTTTTATCTTTTTATCCGGGGCATGCACCCATCATTTGGATCAAAATACGGTGTGTTTTATGATCGTCCGCCTGAAAATCTGATCCGCACATTATCTGAGAACTTGTAAATTGATTCATTATTAAATTGATATGTTTTTTTTTGATGGGTGGGAGAAGGGGATATGCAATCCACATCTTTTCAAGCTTATCAAAAAAATAAATATTTGTATATGTTTCATATCAAGGATTTTTATTCCGGATAGAGATAGATTGGAAGCACATTATTTATTCGGGTATTTCATGAAATATCCGTGATAAAATAATTTGTTGTGCTGTAAAAAGCATATCCACATAAAGGTTTGGTGATAATGATGGCAAATAACAAAACAGAGGCCTTGATTTTTGAAATAGACCGGTTGAAGCAGAAATTGAATGCTCTAAAGAGAACTGAAAACCAATTACGGTTGAAATTTAATTTTTTGAATTTGCTTTTTGAAACACTGCCCAATCCGATATTCTATAAAGATGAAAAAGGCGTTTATCTCGGGTGTAACAAGGCATTTGAACGGTTTGTCGGCAGGAATCGAACCGATATTATCGGCAAGACTGTATATAATATGGGATCAAAACGGATTGCGGACAAATATCATGAAATGGATGACCAGCTTTTTTGTAAAGGCGGTACCCAGAAATATGAATGGAAAGTAAAAAATAAAGCCGGCCGGATATTGGACGTTATCTTTGACAAAGCAGCCCTTATTAGTGATGATGGAGCCGTTTCCGGTTTGATAGGTATCATTACGGATATTACAAATCGCAAAAAGGAGGAGGAAGCTGTAAATATCAACAAAGAGAGATTTGAAAAAATAAGTTTTTCTGCCAATGATGCCATTATACAGATGAATCATAACGGAGAGATCGTGTTTTGGAATCCGGCCGCAGAAAAGATATTTGGGTATACTAAAGAAGAGGTGATTAATAAAGATCTTCATCAACTGCTGGTACCGGCAAGGTATCTGCTGAATTTTGTCAAGGGGTTTAAAAAATTTAAACACACAGGCCGGGGAGCCGTAATCGGGAAAAAAGTAGAATTGTTTGCCATGCGAAAAGATGGCTCTGAATTTGAAATTGAACTCTCCTTATCTTCATTTAAAGCGCACGATATTTGGAATACTGTTGGAATAGTACGAGATATTTCAGAACGTAAAATTATTGAAAAAGAAAAAGAACAACTTATTCTCAATCTCAAAACAGCGCTGGATGAAATTAAAACGTTAAAAGGGATCGTCCCCATTTGTGCTAATTGCAAAAAAATAAGGGATGGCAAAGGGCACTGGAATCATCTTGAAACATATATCCAAAAGCATTCCAAGGCAGAATTCAGCCACGGTATCTGCCCTGATTGTGTCAAAACGCTCTATCCCGGCCTTGTTAAGGATTAAATTGCATTATCTTCGATTCCTTTTATAAAAATAGATGACCACCATCAAGGTTGCTTTTTTTTCCCCAAGGCTTTTCCCGGCATGGGGAATACAGGAATCAAAATAAACATGGTCTCCTTTTTCTAATATATAGGTCTCTTTTCCATATATAAATTCAAGGGTTCCATCCATGACATACATGAATTCTTCTCCCTCATGGGAATACATTTTGGTAATCTCGTCTGGAGAATAGATAATAAAGGGTTCCATGTTTTTGCCGGGTTTATCCGGGGCAAGCACCTGATAATCATATCCGGAAAATTGCGAGGTGGCCTTGATGATGTTTAGTGAATTTGCTTTATGAAAGCTGATTTTTATATCATCCAGGGGTTCAATGTTTTTCTCAAAAATCTGGGTCACTTCAATCCCTAATGCACCGGCAATTTTGTTTAACGTGGAATAGGGCGGTGCTTTTTGGGAACGCTCTACCTTTGATAAGTATCCCTTTGTCAGCCCTGTTTTGAATGCAAGTTTTTCAAGGGTCAAGTGGTTTTGTTTTCGAAGTTTTTTAATATTTTGGCAAATTAGCTTTTCATCCATATGGGCCTCATCATGAAAATCTTTGTTTGGGCGAAAAGTTGCCCATATGCAAGACACAAGGAACTCTGAAACCGGAGTGTACTGCGGTACATGAGGATTTCAGAGTTCCACAGCAACGCCGCAGATGGGTGAGTTTTCGTTCAAACACTAGTTACCGTAAACAATGCCGGGAAGCCAGGTAACAAGGCTCGGCCAGGCAGCAATAATCATTAATCCTATGATCTGTAAAATTACAAATGGGATAATCCCCCGGTACAGATGGGTGGTTTTTACTTCGGGCGGACAAACGCCTTTAAGATAAAATAAAGAAGGCCCAAACGGTGGTGTCATAAATGATGTCTGCAGATTAACGGCAAACATGATCCCAAACCATAAAGGATCATATCCATATTCCACAACAATGGGGGCAATGATGGGGATATGAATATAAGTGATTTCAATAAAATCCAGGAAAAATCCCAAAATAAAAATAAAGATCATAACCATGGTTACCAGCTGCCACCCGGTCAAATTGAGGCTTGTTATAAATTCACGCAGCAAATCATCTCCGCCAAGCCCTCTGAAAACAAGAGCAAAACAAGAGGCTCCCATAATGATGATAAAGACCATGCAGGTCATCTTTATGGTGCCTTTTGCCACTTCATGGAGCAGCTTGAAAGAAAGTTTTTTATTAAAGGCTGTTAAAATAATCGCCCCCACAGCCCCCATGGAACCGGACTCAGTGGGGGTGGCAATACCGGCAAAAATAGATCCCAGGACAGCCAGGATTAGAAATAGCGGCGGGATAAGTGCTTTAAATATTTTTAAGATAAAGGCTTTGTCAAAGGTAGCACCCTTATCCTGGGCTCTTGGTATATGTTTGGTGCTAAAAAAGCTGGAAAAATAGATGTACAGGCAATAAAGCACCACAAGGATCAGTCCCGGAATGACAGCGCCCATGAACATATCACCTACGGGAACTTCCATGACCGGTCCCAAAAGCAAAAGAACAATACTGGGCGGTATGATTTGACCCAGCGTACCCGAAGCCGCCACCGTTCCTGCAGCAAATGATTTTGAATAGTTATGCTTGAGCATGGTGGGCAGGGACATAAGTCCCATGGTGACCACGGTTGCTCCGACAATGCCGGTGGACGCACCTAATAATGCGCCCACGAGAACAACAGAGATAGCAAGTCCGCCCCTGATATTGCGAAACAACTCTTCCATTGTTTCCAAAAGTTCTTTGGCAAGCCCGGATCTTTCCAGGGCAAGCCCCATAAAGATAAATAAAGGAACCGCCATGAGCATGGTGTTGTTCATGATGCCCCACATGCGAAGCGGCAGCAGGTCAAAAAAAGAGGGGTTTAACCCGATCAAACCAAAAAGAAAGGATGTCCCCATCATGGTAAATGTGACGGGGAATCCCATCATCAAAGCAATGGTCAGTGCTAAAAACAACCAGGCCGCCAGATAGTTAGCAAACCAGAATGGTAAAAATTCAATCAGCATATTGTTTTCCAGTGTAAACCCCGCTATGGGGATAAAGCATCATTTTAAAGTTAATCTTGTGGTTTTGTTGCCGGTATATCTTTAATGGGGTTTCCTATAATGACAAAGGCACTTTTAAACAATAAAACAAGCCCCTGGATCAGCATGAGAAGATAGCCTGCCGGTACCGTGGCTTTAATTACGAATCGGGCAGGAATTCCACCGGGATCAATGGATATTTCACCCACCTTATACGCATCAATCACCCAGGGAATGCTCGTGGTTAAAACCAGATAGCAGGAGGGGATCAAAAAGAACAATACGCCGAATAAATTGATCCATGCCTGTTTTTTTTGATTCATCATGGAATAGAAAATATCCACCCGGACATGACCGTCGTGCAGCAGGGTAAACCCTGCGCCCATTAAAAAAATGAAAGCAAATACATGCCATTCCAATTCAGCCATGAAAACAAAACTGGTATTAAATACATACCGCAAAACCACATTGGAAAAAATAATACCAATGAACAGGAAGACAGCACTTGTAACAACAACGCTGCCCACCCATTCATTGACTTTATCACAGGTTGAAATGGCTTTTTTTATAGTTTCCATAAGCCCTATGCCATTGTGTTCCAATAAACTTTTTCACTCATATTACCCCAGATTGCCGTATTGGCCTGGAACGTCTTATAGTCATCATGAACCTTTTGGGCAAACGGATCTTTTTTGGCCTCTTCTTCAACCACTTCTTTTGAAATCGTTTTTAGTTTTTTTATTATATCATCCGGGTAGATCTGTACATCAACGCCATGATCTTTAACCAGTGTGTTCAATGCTATGGCACTTTGGGCATCAAATTTGGCAAGTGTTTTGACATTAATATCAGCCGCTGCAATATCAAGGATTTTCTGCAGGTGAACCGGAAGTTTTGTGTAGGCTTCTTTATTAAAAAAAATGTCCAGAACTGGTCCGGGCTCATGCCAGCCTGGTGTGTAATAATATTTGGCAACTTTGTAGAGTCCTAACAGGATATCATGCACGGGGCCTACAAATTCGGCGGCATCCACCACACCTCTTTCAAGGGATGGGAAGATTTCCGCAGGCGGCACCATAACAGTTGTCACGCCTACTTTTGAAAGCACTTTACCGGCAATGGAGCCGATTCTCATTTTTAACCCTTTGAAATCTTCCAGAGAATTTATTTTTTTTCTATACCAGCCACCCATCTGCATACCTGAGTTGCCGATAATTCTTGGAACAAGATTAAATTGATCATATAGCTCGGTCATTAAATTCATCCCGTTGCCCTGATAAAACCAGGCATTGATGCTTTGTGCATTCATACCAAATGGAATGGAACCAAACCAGTTAAAGGCTGTAGATTTACCCGCCCAGAAATAGGGCGATCCCGTACCCATCTGAACAGTACCATTGGACACGGCATCAAAGGCACCAAACGGGGGAACAAGCTCTCCGCCGCCGTACAGCTTGATATCAAGCTGACCATCGGACATGACTTTTACATTTTCACAAAACTCTTTTATTCCATCGAACATGATCTTGACTTTTGGATTCCAGAAGCTTGTGGCCTGCCACCGGATTTTTTTGTTCGAGGCAATGACTGCTGGAGCGCCGATCGATAGAGATGCGGCTGCAGTTGCGGTTGTAATACCTGCAGTTTTTAAAAATGTCCGTCTTTCCATGATTCCTCCTTAAAGTTAAGTTATTGGTTCTGTTAAAACCGGCAAAATGTTTTCAGCAAACGGGATAATAAAGCCTTTGCCGGATAAACTTTTAATCGTGTGATCAATGTCATGAGTAAAACAAAACCCCAGATCCAAAGTGTCTTGCTGTGAAAAATCAGAATACAGGGTTACATTGAAACGCTTTAAAATATCCATGACCCTGAGCGCAACGTAAATGGGCATATTAAACTTTTTGACCAGATTTTTGCCTGTTTTTCCAGGATCATGCTTAAAATTAGTTAGTGTATCGGCAAACTGATCATTCCCTGCACCTTTTGAGCACCCTGCAATAAAGAGGATGTCCCCTCCTTGTTTTACAACATTAATTGCATTGAACAAGGCTTTTGTGGATTGGTACAATTGGGTATCTGCTCTATGCCCGCCTGTGGAAATTATGGCAAAATCTGACTTTTGAAAAACAGATATACAGCAGGCCTGGGTAAGTTTGCTGCAGGCGCTAATAAAGGTTGTGTCAAGATCTCCTACATCTGCATGGAAAATATCACCAGTACCATTGGCGGCAATGGCAACATATGAACAGGTCTTATTTTTTAAAAACAGGTGTGCAGCATCTTCCATATCTTCGTTAACCGGATTTTGGAGCAATATGCCCTGGCGAACCAGCGGATGGGGGGACCCATCCTTTTGGATGGCCAATAAATGGTTTTGCTGGATGGCATCATACCCGGCAATACCGGGTAGAATATATTTGCGTCCACCACCAAATCCGGCAAGCATGTGATGAAGAACACCACCAAATATTATGATGTGATCAGCCTCGGCAGCCTCTTTGGTAATGGTCAACGCTGTTTTTTTACGGGTGTCACCGATAAAGCTCAGGCGACGGGTATCTTTGTTTGCTGAATTAAGAATTTTAATATTTTCGGCACAAAAGCTTCCTGCAAGTTTTGGCAGGGTGTCTTTGTCCATGTCACTATGTGTACCCAGCGCAATAATAATGGTGATATTATCTTTTGGGACCCCGAGCGTCATCAATGATTTTACAATTTGCGGGACAAAAATATCTCCCCGGGCCCAGAGCCGGGTATCATCCGGGATAATAATGGCTGTTTTTTTGTTTGAGATGTCTTTAGGTGAATGATTATTTATACCATTTTCAATGATACGGCTGATTTTTCTAAGTCCCAGGCCCGGTATATCTTTCCCGACAAGGATATCCAGAATTTTTTCATCCGGTATGTCAAGGTTAAGAACGGTCCGGCCTTTATTGAATTCGATTTTCATAGGGGTTTTAATGCCGAATAAATTAGGGATAAAGGATGCTTGATAATCAGGTTGTCCTCTTTTTTGAGATTGCCTGAAAGATTCATTCTGCATACCGGGCAATCGGTCAGCCATTGTGTTGCATGAATTGCTTTTGCATTATTAATTTTTTTGTCTGTCATTTCTTTAGAGACTTTTGGAAATTCATAAAAAAAAGTTCCGCCACCACCACAGCATTCTTCTGTATCACAGGTTTTTTTATAGATGACAAACGGCAGTTTCTTAATTAAATTTTCAATCGTGGTATGGGATTGGAAGCTGTTTTTTGAATGACACGGTGCATGATAGGTGACAACGGGTTTTTCTTTTGGTGATGCATTAAATGTAAGTCGGTCAAAATGATCATCAATAAAAGACAAAACATCTCCAATCTTTTGGGCAATTGCAATTGCATGGTGCGATGCCGGGTCGTTTTTATTAAAAAAAGAAGGATAGATATGTTTGAGTGCTTCTCCACAGGTGGAACAATCCACAAGAATGGCATCAACCTTGAGACCCTTTAATGCCTCGATATTGGTTTCAATGTTTTTTTGTGCCTGTTTTTTTGCACCATGAAATAATAAAGGAATGGAACAGCAGGTTTGATTTTTTGGGATAATGATTTTATACCCCATTCTTTTTAAGATACCAACGGTGGCCAAACCTACGTCATCATATATATAGTTTGTGGCACAACCGGTGAAATAGGCAACGGTCCCGGTCTCTTTATCAGACCCTTGTCTTTGAATGTTTTGCCACTTTGTATCTGTTTTCGGGGTATCCGGTTTTTGTCTGTCTGGTTTTTGGGTATCTGGAAGAATAATCTCTTCACAGGTGTTTCGGAACGGAACCGCATTGAGTCGGGGCATGTTTTTTAAGGCAATGTTGCCAAGTTTGTATGATTCGGCAATTTTTTTCGGTAAAAGCTTCTGTCCGGTCCGGGCAAGGGTAGACCCCCATCTTGTGCGATAGTCCCGGGCCAAAAGATAGATCAGGCTTTTAACGGCCGCGGGCTCTCCGTGATCCTCGGCCATCTGTTCTCTCATTTTCATGAAAGCTGAGTAATGATCAATGCCTGACGGGCAGTTGGCAGTACACGAACCACACATCAAACATTTTGACATGATTTCTTTCAGATATGGAGAAGACGCAATGGTTTGATTCTTATGCGCCCGTATTAACTGCATGCGGGCCCGTGGAGATGCCTGCTCTTCTTTCATCTGCTTGTAGACCGGGCAGACATTGAGACATAAACCGCACTTTCCACAATTTGGGGGCACTTTTGGGGTCATGCAAATTTCCCTGGATTTAAGATATTGTCAGGATCAACCGCTTTTTTAATGATTTTCATAAAGTCAATGGTGTCCTGGTTCATGACCAGGGGGAGATACTTAGATTTGGCAAGTCCTATGCCATGTTCCCCGGACAAGGTGCCGTCAAGCTGGGCTGCTGCCTCAAAAATTTCGTCAAACGCTTTTTTTACCCTGTGCCATTCATCCCTGTCTGCCTTATTTGTCGGAATCATTGGGTGCATATTGCCATCTCCGGCATGGGCCAGTACACCCACCTTGAGGCGATACTTATGGGCTATCGCGACAATTTTTCGAATCATAGCCGGAACCTTGCTCACAGGTACGGTGACATCTTCAGACATGATATCCGGCGCTAATTTGGCAAAAATACCATAGGCCGCACGCCGGGCTGTCCAGATATTCTGGCGTTGACTTTCCGAGTTGGCTTCCTGAATGTGGGTGGCGCCATTTTCTTTTACTTTTTCAATGATCTGTTTCATCTCTTTTTCACAGGCTTCTTCTACACCGTCGAGTTCAATGAGCAATGATCCCTGGGCGGTTTTGTCCAATCCTAGATTGGCGGCATCTTCAATGGCAGTCAAGGTCATTTGATCCATCAATTCCATGGCTGCCGGTAAAATACCCGAGCCGATAATATCGGTGACAGCCCTGGCTGTGTTATCAAGATCATCAAACATGACCATTAATGTTTTGGTAGTTTCAGGCAGGGGGCGTACTTTTAATATGGCTTCGGTAACAATGCCAAGAGTTCCTTCCGAGCCGCAAAAAAGGGAGGTCAGTTTATAGCCGGTGACATCTTTCACATTTTTACTGCCGAATCGGATAATTTTACCCGATGCCAGGACAACTTCCAAGCCAAGGACATAATCTACTGTTACCCCGTATTTCAAACACCGTGGGCCCCCGGCATTCTGGGCTATGTTCCCGCCAATGGTGGCAGTGTTCATTGAACCCGGATCAGGTGGATAAAAGAATCCAAAAGGCGCAAGGGCTTTTTGAATGTCTGCATTCACAACACCCGGTTGAACGATAATGTACCGATCGCGAGTATTCACATCAAGTATGGTATCCATTTTGGAAAAGCACACAATAATGCCGTGTTTTACCGGGATAGGTGCACCACAAACACTGGTGCCGGCACCCCGGGCCGTGACAGGCACTTTAAATTGGGATGCAATTTTTAGAATACCCGAGACTTCATTGGTTGTTTTTGGAAAAATAACAGCATCCGGAAGGCTTTCTTCGACAAAGGCATCATAGGCATAGCAGGCAAGTGCTTCTGGTTGGTCGAGATATCGTTCAGGATTTATGATTGTTAAGAGTTGATTCTTTATGTTCTCATCCAGCATATCCATATCCTAAAAAAAGATGTTACAGTATAGATCAGCCTGAAAGAGCAATAGAATATAAGTTTACTGTTTGTCAACTTTTATTGTCAGAATTTAAAAAATTTTTATAAAAAGGTTCAATTTAGGAAACAAATTCTATATTTTTAGATTGAAATTATTCCTGATTATGGCGGTGAGACTTGTGCAATATTGCCTAATTGAAATATTATTAAGCGGGCAAGAATGTTTCTTAGATATTGCGCTTGCTTAAGATGATGTATATATTCTCATCAATATTAACTTTTTTTTTAAAAAAGGCATAAGCTGAAAAATGAAAAATAGAGATAAACCTGAAAATGACGCTGTAAAAAAACAAACTCTGATCGGGGCAGTGATATTGTCCCTTATTATCGGCTTTATCGGCGGAACAGTCTACTCCTCAATAAAACTTGGCAATACGTCCGTGAAAACAAGCAATCCTGCAAATGTTAATCAGGCAAATATCAGCCAGGATCAATCCGATGAAATTTCTTCAAAGATTTTAAGCCTTGAACAATACCTTAAAACAAATTCCAAAGATGCAAAAGCATGGGCTCAATTGGGTAATATGTTTTTTGACAGTGATCAGTATACTAATGCCATTGATGCGTATCAAAAATCGTTGGCAATAACACCGGATCAGGTTGGTGTAATCACTGATATGGGCGTAATGTATCGCAGAAACAAACAACCCCAAAAAGCGATTGAAGCCTTTGACAAAGTCATTTTGATTGATCCCACTTACGAAACATCACGGTTTAACAAAGGCATTGTTTTGCTGCATGATTTAAATGATATTGAGGGTGGTATTCGGGCCTGGGAAAAAATTGTTGAGATGAATCCTGTGGCCATGGCACCTAATGGAGACTCTGTAGATGCCCTTATTCAGAAGATGAAAACAAAAAAATAATAATGTCAGCCACTAACTATTGACTGACCGAACAAATATAATCAGACAGGATGCAGCAAATTTTTAGTCAACGCTCAGTAGATCTTGATCTTGCGGGTTTTTCTTTTGAAATAAACCGCAAAAAAATTAAGCACATTTATTTCAGGGTCTATCCTAAGCAAAAAAAAATCGTTGTATCCGCGCCGTATCAAATAGATGCACAAACATTACACAAAGCCATTCTATCAAAAAAAGAATGGCTTCAAAAAAAAATCAAAGAACCAGTCCGGAAAATTAAATCGCCCAGAATACAATACTTGAATTCTGATACGGTATGGTTTAAGGGCAAACCAAGAACACTCAGGGTGTTTTTTTTAAACGGACGTCCCAAAGTATATCCTGTTAATGACAATCACGTTCATGTGTTTGTGAAACAAAAAAATCATGCGTCATCAATTCGAAAACTGATAATAAACTGGCTGCGAGAAGAACTAAGGCAGGAAATTCGAGGCTTAATCAAAAAATGGGAACCTGTTTTAAATGTAAAAATTAATGACTGCCGAATAAGGAAGATGAGAACGCGATGGGGAAGCTGCAATATCAATGTGAAGCGAATATGGCTGAATGCGGTGTTAATACACCTGCCGCCTGTTTTTCTTGAATATGTAGTCGTTCATGAAATGGTTCATCTTTTGGAGAGACTTCACAATGCTCGTTTCAACCAATATATGGATCAATATATTCCCCAATGGAGAACGCTGAAAAAAGAAATGGATCGATTTTCTTTATGATTTTATTGATTTATTATTATATTTCCTTATACTTATAAGTGGACATAAAAGATTTAGGAGGACTGCTATGAGTTTTCGAATAAATACAAATACCAATAGCCTTTATTCAAGTTACCAGTTAAACAAAAACCAGGAAGCCTTATCTCAATCGCTTCAAAGGCTGTCCACGGGTAAAAGAATAAACAAAGCCTCTGATGATGCCGCCGGAATGGTTATAGCGAATAGATTGGCTTCCCAGGCCCGTGGGTTTGGCCAGGCCGTTAAAAATGCCAATGATGCCATATCCATTACCCAGATTGCGGATGGCGCTTTAGGTCAGGCCACCGATCTTGTTCAGGGAATCCGTGAAAAAGCAATTCAGGCTGCAAGTGCTGCACAGTCCCCACAAAGCCTACAGGCCATACAGGATGAAATTAGTCAGTCATTAGCAAATTTGCAGGATATAGCACAAACCACATCGTATAATGGTCAAAAATTATTATCCGGTGTATTTACTGATCAAACGTTTCAGGTGGGGACGTCTTCCGGCGAAACTGTTGAAATTTCACTTGGCTCTGTTGATCCTTCCCGGATTTCGGATGAAACAGGGTCATTGATGAATATTGATGTGACAACAATGGAAGGTGCCCAGTCTGCCATTGGGTTGGCTGACGTCGCACTTGATTATATTTCTCAACAACGATCCCGGGCGGGATCAACTCAAAACCAGTTGGAGTCCACCATCAATAACCTTTCAACTGCCATGATCAATACCCTTTCAGCAGAATCTGATATTCGGGATTTGGATTTCGCCGAAGAGTCTATGAATTTGGAACGGATCAAACTTTTGGGCAAGGCAAAAGCATTTGCCCAGGCCCAGGCCAATACAAATGCCATAAGAGTTCTTGATATCTTGGGTTAACCTGGCCTGTTGTATTTAAGCCCCTAACCTGCTAAAGAAAGATACATGTTTGATGTTGCCATCATAGGGGCGGGGCCGGCTGGTACGGCTGCAGCGTTTGATCTTTTAACAGCAGGTGCCAGTGTGCTGATCATAGATAAGGTGGCGTTTCCCAGAAAAAAAGCATGTGCCGGTGGTATTACTCCCAAGGGTATTCAATTGTTTCAATATGATATCTCTTCGGTTATCAGAAGAGTGTGTAGATCCGTCAAAATTCGTAAAACCAATAAACAATCTTTTTTAATCCAAAGCGATAACATTCTTTGTTACATGACAAAAAGAGAAGACCTGGATGCGTTTTCTTTAAATGAGGTGATCAAAAAGGGCGGACAGTTTAAAATTGCAAAAAAAATACATCAAATTCATGAAACATCAACGGGTGTGCAGATTGTAACGGATATCGGTTCCTTTAAAGCATCCTATCTTATCGGAGCGGATGGTGCCAACAGCCGGGTTCGCAGAATGGTCATAAAAAAGAGAATGTGGCAACAGCAGTGGGCCCTTGAGGCGGATGTTTTAGTCGACCATCCGGAACAATATAAAATGGAGTTCGATTTTTCCGGAAAGCATAAAGGATATCATTGGATATTTCCTAAGGGTGATCATGTCAATATTGGTATTTATTCTATTGAAACCCGGAAAAAACTTAGAACACAGCAGCTTTTTGAATATGCAAATCACCGCTTCGGAACGCAAATGGGCACGCAATCATTGCGTGCAATAAAGGGGTATCCCATTTGTACCGGGAGGTATTCTTTTGAAAACAAAAGGATTCTTTTTGCTGGTGATGCAGCCGGGCTTGCAGAGCGCCTTTTAGGAGAAGGGATTTATTTTGCGATCAAAAGTGGTCAGGATGCAGCAAAAGCAATCCTTGAAGCATCTAAAAACCGCCTTGAATCAGCAGGAATAATCTATCACAGAAAACTTAAAACCATGCAAAGGGATTTGAGTATTTATAATTTAGGTGCCCACTGGTTTTACAGATTCCCAAACCTTTCATTAAAAATGGTATCCTCGTCATTTTTTCACTGGCGATTTGCCAGGGGATATGCCGCAGGTAAGACCATCTCCCGGATTCTTTTTAAATAGTGTTTGAGCGAAAACCCACCCGTCGGCAGCGCCCATCTGCTTCGTTGCTGCAAAATCCTGAAATCCTCATGTACAGCAGTACACTCCGGTTTCAGGATTTCTTGCGCCTTGCATATGGGCAACTTTTCGTCCAAATACGGAGCCTTTCAGTCAGGTAGTAAATGAGAATACCCGCATTTATACCTCAATTCGATAGAATTCCATTTTTGTAATTAATCTCCTTGGAATTTATTACCAAAAGACATAACTTACAAATTTGTGAGTTCGTAATTACAAATATGTAAATTAGGAAAATATAGTTTGATATTTTGTATATAGATGTTTTGTTGATATTTCAAGTGGTTATGATGTTAAATGATTCCTTTTGTGATCTTGGCACCTGTTTTGCTTTTATAAGAACCCAAATGGGGAAAGAGTTACAATTTTAAAAAAGGAGATGCCAAATGAAAAAAATAATAGCGGTGATCAAGCCGTTTAAAGTGGATGATGTAAAAGATGCATTAACAAAAATAGATATTAAAGGGATGACCATTTGTGAAGTAAAAGGATTTGGTCGTCAAAAAGGTCATAAAGAAATATATCGGGGTGCTGAATATCAGACCGATTTTGTGCCAAAAGTAGAGATTAAAATTGCAGTGGCAGATGAGCAGGTCAAAGAGGTCATCGAAACCATTGTGGGTGCTGCAAAAACAGGAAAGATCGGTGATGGGAAAATTTTTATATTGCCCATTGAAGATGTGATTCGAATTAGAACAAATGAAACGGGTCCCGAAGCATTATAGAGTTTTGGCACAGTATAAAGTTAAGGTGAATTATAGCAATAAGGAGAAGATGAAATGAAGAAACTTGGAATGATATTAATATTTTTTTTGGCGTACGCTGGGACCGTCTGGGCAGGAGATGACGTACCCACCGCACTAACAAATAAAGCTGCCATCGCAGCTGTTCAGACACATGCCGATTATATCTGGACGCTCATTGCGGCCATGTTTGTATTTTTTATGCAGGCAGGGTTTGCCATGGTTGAAGCAGGTTTCACACGAGCCAAAAATGCAGTCAACATCATGATGAAAAATCTTATGGATTTTTCAATGGGTTCCATTGTTTACTGGGCTGTGGGGTTTGGCCTGATGTTTGGTGTTTCAAAAACCGGTCTTTTTGGAACAACCGGTTTTTTCTTAAGTGATTTTAAAGTGGGAGGAGATCCTTGGGTTCTGGCTTTCTGGATGTTCCAGGTGGTTTTTGCAGCAACGGCTGCAACCATTGTTTCAGGTGCAATGGCTGAAAGAACAAAATTTATCGGTTATCTTTTATATTCAATTTTTATTACAGGGCTTATTTACCCTGTTTTTGGCAGCTGGGCCTGGGGAAGTCTGTTTAACGGTGCAGGTTGGCTTGAAGGACTTGGATTTATCGATTTTGCAGGTTCCACCGTTGTTCATTCCGTCGGTGGCTGGGCAGCACTCGCCGGGGCCATCGTTCTTGGACCTCGCCTTGGCAAATATACAAAAGAAGGTCGTGTTAAGCCGATATTGGGTCATAATATCCCAATGGCAGCGGTTGGTGTATTTATTCTATGGTTGGGATGGTTCGGGTTCAATCCGGGATCAACAACTGCGGCTTCTAAAGATATTGCCATGATTTTTGTTAATACGAATCTGGCCGCTGCCAGCGGTTCAATTTTTGCCATGATGGTTTCCTGGTTCAAATTTGGAAAACCGGAAGTGGGTATGACTTTGAATGGTGCGTTGGCCGGGCTTGTCGGGATTACCGCCGGGTGTGCTAATGTGACTCCCTCAAGTGCGATTGTTATTGGCGCTGTTGCCGGCGTGATCGTTGTTTTTTCAGTCTTGTTCTTTGATAAACTTAGAATTGATGATCCTGTTGGAGCCATATCCGTCCACGGGGTGTGCGGTGCCTGGGGAACCCTGGCTGCCGGCCTTTTTAATATCAATGGTATGACTTTGAAAATACTGGCAGTTCAGATGACAGGCATTGTTTCATGTTTTGCATGGACATTTCCATTGGCTTACCTGCTTTTTAAATTGATTGATATGACCATAGGATTGAGAGTGTCCAGACAAGAAGAGCTCGAAGGGCTGGATGCCATAGAACATGGTGGTAATGCGTACCCTGATTTTACCACAATCAATCATGGCACACTGAGAACGTCAGGTGGATCTGGTGGGTCAAGTTATGAACCAAAGTCAAGCTATGCCACAAAACCGCTGGTCAACGAAACTTAAAAATCAAGAATTTATACCAAGAATAATGATAAGGGCTCACTTAAAAATAATTTTACATTTTGAGAGCCGATTCATCTCGCAGGTTACGTTATGAAACCACGACATATCTTGATATGCCGTGGTTTCCACGCCTTACCGGTCAGGTGATTCAACTTACAAAATCGGTAATAATTTTTTGAGTGCGCCCTTACTTTTTTTTATTGATTATTATTATATTTCTTCCGTCTCAAAGAATAGGAACCAGCAAGCAAACCCCACACCCAAGCAGGATCACTGGCAGCCGGGAAGGAGAATAAGTTTCCCGGATTTTACGGCAGACATCATACCCCGACAGTCCCGGCATCATGATATCCAGCAAGATGAGATCCGGCAGGGGGCTTTTTCAATCCGATCAAGGGCCTGCTGTCCGCTGATACAGGTCAGGACATTAAAACAGTCCAGGTGGTTGACCACCACCTCAAGATTGACTGGATCATCATCCACAGCCAGGATGCAGGCACTATCGCATGTTGGTCCGTTACTTTTCATTTTTAAAGGAGGCAAAAATTCATCCGGGCCGGTAAAAACAGGTATATTAGCCGGGGAGGTGTCTGTCTTTGTCAAAACATCCATTTTCGAAGAATCCAGGGGCAGGGTGAACCAGAAAACAGAGCCCCGTCCGTTTCTGGAGGAAACCCCGATTTTACCGCCGTGGCAGGCCCACCAACTCCTTTGAAATGGCAAGACCGAGACCTGTGCCGGCAGCGGCCCCGTGGTTGAAGCGTTTTTTTTCCAGAGCCCCGGCACTTGAATATAGTTGGTTTTCTTCCAATCGGTGTCAATGGAAAAATTTTTTGGCAGGAGCAATTTTTCCCAATAAAATTCCCACTTTCCTTTCAGTTCCACAGGGCCTTTTTGACTAAAGTCCCACCCGGATAGATCCAGATGGCCGTCCTGGGCTATGGGGTCTGCCTGGCTTTGAATGCATCCGCCCGTTACAAAGACAAGCACCAGGAGAAGAACCAGGCAGGAAATATTGATTCCATGCCTTGAAACAAATATTTTATTGTCCACCTTAACAATATACAATATTAACCTGTTAAATTTGGGATACCCAAGTCTCAGTCTGCTCATACGATCAAAGTTTCAGTATATTAAAAAAAGACAAATATCAAACACTAAAGGATGATATTTAAAATGCGCCTTAAGGGTTCGGCAGCGCCCCAAAGCAGCTGATCTCCAACAGAAAATGCAGTCAGGTATTTTTCACCTATGTTCATTTTTCGGATACGACCGACTGGAACAGTTAATGTCCCGGTAACAGCGGCAGGTGTCAAATCGGTGATACTCGCTTGCTTTTTGTTCGGAACCACTTTGACCCAATCATTGTTCCGGGCCAGCATGGATTCGATTTCGTTTAACGGAAGATCATTTTTCAGCTTGATGGTAAATGCCTGGCTGTGACACCGCATGGAGCCCACTCTTACGCATTGCCCGTCAATGGGGATCGGGTTATCAGACCGACCAATGATTTTGTTGGTTTCAACAAAGCCTTTCCATTCTTCTCTTGTCTGTCCATTATCCATGGCACGATCGATCCAGGGGATCAGACTTGCCGCAAGCGGCACTGCCCAGTTGGCAGTCGGCATGGCATCTGATCGCATGGTTTCAATGACATTTTTATCAAGGCTTAAAATGGCGGATGCCGTGTCATCCAGTATTGGAGATGCCAGGTTCCCAATGGCCCGCATCTGGGTAACCAGTTCTTCCATGTTCTTCGCACCGGCACCGGAGGCTGCCTGGTAGGTCATGGAGGTTAACCACTCAATCTGGCCGCTTTCAAACAGGCCACCCAATGCCATGAGCATCAAGGATACGGTACAATTACCGCCAATATAGTTTTTAATACCGTTATTTAACGCGTTGTCGATAACCGTTTTGTTAACAGGATCCAGGACAATGACACTTTGATCATCCATTCTCAAGGTGGATGCCGCATCAATCCAATAGCCGTCCCAGTTTTGTTCAGCAAGTTTGGGTCTGACGACCTGGGTGTATGATCCGCCCTGGCATGAAATAATAATGTCCATGTCAAACAGGGCATTAATATCATAAGCATCAACCAATGGCGGTGTTTCAATACCAATATCAGGTGCTTTTTGGCCTGCCTGGGAGGTGGTGAAAAAAAGCGGTGTGAACCGTTTGAAATCATCTTCCTCCAACATTCTTTCCATTAATACAGAACCAACCATTCCGCGCCAGCCAACAATTCCGACTTTTTTCTTCGTACTCTCCTTTCTCAATTTTAATAAATTGAAAATTTTTGTGAAGCCCCGATTTTAGGTTAAGTTTTAACAATTACTCTTTTTTTTAGTAAGATACCAGTGATTTATAAAAAAAATAAAAGCATTGATTAAAACCGAACGTTCGTGCTATTTTAAAATTATGAAAAAAGGAGATGAAACAAAAAGAAAAATTTTAAGTCTTGGGTTTGAACTGGCATCCAAGCTGGGTCTGGAATGCTTAACCATCGGTGCGCTGGCAAAAGCTGCAAATATGTCTAAAAGCGGGCTGTTTGGTCATTTTCAATCAAAAGAAAATCTTCAGCTCCAGGTGATGTCCCATGCCGGAGAAGTTTTTAATGAAGGTGTTGTTATCCCGGCATTGATGACCCGGGCGGGTATACCCAGGGTAAGAAAAATCATGGAAAACTGGATGCAGTGGACACAGGATCTTTCAGGCGGTTGTATCTTTGTTTCTGCGGCAGCTGAGTATTCTGATCGACCAGGGCTTGTCAGGGCCTTTATCCGGGAACAACAAGATGAATGGATAAAATGCCTAAGCAAAATTGCCGAATCCGCAGTCAGGGTAGGTGAGTTTAGAGCTGATACAGATTGTGAACAATTTGCTTTTGAATTGTATGCCTTGATTCTTGGATTTTTTTTATATCAAAGTTCCCTTGAATATAACGGTGCAAGACAACTCATGTTCAAATCATTTGATCGGCTCATTGATTCCTATAAATCAGATCATTAAACGTTAAAAAGAGGTGGTGTAATGACAATCAGCTATAAGCAAACACCTATTAAAAGCACGAACGTTCGTCTCAATTTGGATTTTCGACAACGGTTCATCAAGTTTTTCTTTTCTTTTATCTGGCTTGTTTCAAGCGCCTTGAGTCGGCTTATTATCCAGCGGTTATTTTTCAGGCCCCTGGTTTATACCTTATCGGAAAATCAAAAACGTATATTGTCAAAGGCCAAGGTCTTTTATTTTCAGTCCAATGTAGAAGTTGGAAATGATAAAATACTTAAAGCATACCAGTGGGGGAAAGGCCCTGCTGTTGTGTTTATCCATGGGTGGGCAGGAAGAGGAATTCAGTTTTCTCGATATATCTCTTCTCTGACACAGGCCGGGTTTTCTGTGTTGACTTTTGATCATATAGGTCATGGAGAATCCGATGGTAAAACCGCCAATTATTTCAGATTTTCAAATGCAGTGTATGATTTTTTGGAAACCCGACCCCAATTGGATGTTCACACGATAGTTGCCCACTCATTGGGCGCATCTGCGGTAATTAATTATCTTTGGCGATCAAAAAGGAAAATAAATACTATTCTTATCGCTCCTGCGTTAAATCTAATCGAAATGTTGAATGTGACGTTTGAACGATACGGTGTGCCGATTGCTGCGTTTAATGCCTTAATAGACGAGATTGAGGTAAACTCCGGCCGCAGTTTTGCATTGGAAAATCCAATTGATCTGTTGTCAAAGGTGACCCAGAATATTTTAATTGTCCATGACACAAAAGATAAGGCCGTTCCCTATGAAGAATCATGGAATGCAAGTCTTTTACAGAATAATATCAGTCTTTTCCCGACAAACGGGCTGGGGCACATACGGATACTTGAGGATGAATCCTTAATTGCCCACCTTGTCAAAAGAATTGAATCCGGGCCAATGACTCATTTTTGACCCTGTTTTTGATTGGAAATGATGACTCCTGCGATGACAATACCGGCAGCCAGGATTTGTTTGACATTCAAGGTCTCGCCTAAAATCAACCAGCCCAGGGTAATTGCAGTAACCGGAATAAGGTTAATAAATATGGATGCCCTGGAGGCTTCTATCTTGCTGATTCCCCAGTTATACAGGCCAAAAGAAAAAAAGGAGACACAGACACCAAGATAGATGAGAATGACGATGACTTTTGTGGTGAAGACCGATGGATCGGTCTGTGAAACCTGTACAACGCCCGGTAGAAAAAACAGCATACCACCGCAAACCTGCATACCGGTCAAAGACCAGGTGTCATAGCGTGCGCTGAGTTTTTTAACCAGGATCATATTCCCGCAGGCACTGCCCATGGCCAGCATTTCAAGAAAATTGCCCAATATAGGCCTGGATGCCGTACTTCCCTGACTCTGGAATAGGGTCAGCAAAACAACGCCGGTGATGGAAAGAACAAGACCGACAACGGTTTTTTTCCGGATTGATTCAGAAAGAAACATCCAGGCGGTGACAGCAACCATCAAGGGCAGGCATGCCGAGATGATGCCGGCCTGTGAGGATGTGGTATAGGTTAAGGCATTTGTTTCAAATAAAAAATAGAGACAGGGCTGAAACAGCACCATGGGCAGGATGATTTTCCAATCACCTTTTACATACGATTTCGGGATAATTTTTCTTGATATCGGGATAATAAATAAAAAAGCGATAGAAATCCTACAGAACATGACGGCAAATGGTGACAAATCCATCAATAAAAGCCGCATGGCGGAAAAAGAACTTCCCCATAAAAAAACAGCCCCGAGTATGGAAAGAACCGGCAAAATATTTTTTACTTGCGAAATCATTGCCCCTCCATATTAGATTGCGCAAGTTTAATCAAACCAAATTTTCCGCGTATTGAAAAATAATGCTTTTCCCCAACGGATGATCGAAATTATAAATTTGCATACTGGCTCGGCGTAGCGTCCGTATATAGTCTGAACTGATTGGTACAACCGATTGGATACAAGTCAATCAGGTCAAAAAGCTGCAACGCAGTAGATCTGAGTTTTTGTGACGGCATTAAGATTGTAAAAAAAAGTTAAATATGGCAGGGTGTCCGGCATGATGTTACCGTTTACAAGAGATGTCCTATGTATTATTAAGGATATACCTAAAGGAAAGGTGCTGACATATGGCCGAATTGCGGCACTGGCGGGGAAATCGAATGGTGCAAGGCAGGTGTCCCGTCTGCTTCACTCAATGTCAAAAAAATATGACCTGCCCTGGCATCGGGTGATCAATGCCAAGGGGAAAATCTCTTTGAAGCCCGCCAATGGATTTGAATTGCAAAAAGCGTTGCTGGAATCAGAGGGGATCTGTTTTTCAAAGCAGGACACCGTGGATCTTAATATCTACCTTTGGTATCCTGCCCCCGCTACCACTTGAACAGACGGCTCGAAAATAAAATTGTCATTGGCAACTTTCTTTTCGATCCTTTTTGTTTTTTGGGTCATGTTTTTCATAAATTTATCCTCCGAAGCAATTTTTAAGATTCCTGCCAGATTCCCGTAAAGATCGATTGATAACTCCTTACGGTTTTCTTTTGGGGTCAGTACAATTTTTTCAATTAGAGCTCTTATGTGTTCTTTTGCTCCTGCCGCCTTGCCGCTTTTTAAAGACTCCCTCAGTCCAGTGATGGCTTTTTGATATCGAAGCGCCATTGACGGATGAAGCACAGGGCGCACATCCTTTCTCTGATTTTTAATCAGATTTTTTAATTCATCTTCTCTTTCAACACAGTATCTTCCAACACACTGGCCTTTATAGTCTTTTTGTTGGAGCAGACGCTATCCCCTTTATTTCTGGAGGTTGAACATCCATACCTTCGACTGTTTTGTCAGTGGATGTCAACCAAGGAACCGTCCTTGGATGCGAATAATGTATATTAGGCTGTAGCTCCTGCTCCAACGATATCCATCAATTTACTGAAACTGTTAACTACGTCGTATTTCACATTGTCTGGGTTAATCTTGCGGTTGATTTCATTGAAAAATTTACGGGCGCATTCTATTTTTGTCTTTTCAATCTCCCGGAGCTCCATGGTGGACATGGAACCTTTAGTTTCAGCGACAAAGTATACGTGCTTTACTGAACCTTCCTTGAAAGAGATTGCCCAGTCTGGATTGTAGTTGCCAACTGGTGTGGGGATTGAGAAACCTCTGGGGAGCTTTGCATAAACTACCACTTCAGAGCTGGTATCAAGCTCCTGGACAAAGGTTCGTTCCGTTTTCGAGTCAGTTATAACATAATCATAAATATGGCGTTTGAGTGACTCACCGGCTTTGCTGAAATCCTGTTTGCTTTGGCTTTCGGTAAAAATATCGATACCATGCGTCTCGGTAACAGCATCATAACTCAGGTGTTCAATAATAACAGTCGCTTTTTGTTCCTGAATGAGCCGTGTAGCTTCGGAAATGAAATTTTCCGGGTTGGTTTTAAACTGAGCAAATACTGACTTTTCAATACCCGATAAAATTTCGGTGACGGTTTTTCTTGTCAATTGCACATTCTCAGCAACTTTAGCAATTAAGTCGTATTTTACCGCTGAATGGATCGAGTGAGCATCATATTCGGTAGAGGTTTTCTTTACTTTGAAGCTGTCACCCGATTTCATCTGGTCATAATTTATTCCATCAGCTTGCTCACCCGACTGAATTGTGTATTTAAGGGGAGAAACCCGCAATTCTTTGTTCAGAGTCTGGATGGATTTTTTAACAAGTTCAGCGCTGTCAAAATGTACGCTATAGGCTGCTTTGCGATTAATCCTATTCCAAAGCTCCTTAAATTCCTTTTTTTCAAAGTTGGCATTTAACGGATTCATCTTAGCGCTGCGATCATTTTCAATTTGAGGAAGTTTTTCATCGCTGTAAACGCTTTCTATTAATTGAAAAACTTGCTCTTTGTATGGCTGCAAATCCTCTGGCAAATCAGCTATTTCTTCATTCTTCACTGCATCATGATATTTCTGGGCAATGTTTTTCTTGCGATCAACATATCCGTTCTGAATTAGATAAAACTCGATGCCCGCTGCCATGTCCTGTGTCACTTCAACCGTACCGGAAGAAGTCTGCATTACTTTTCCAGTAAAATATTTTACATCGGCCACCCGTGGCCGTTCTGAGAGCGACTCACTGATGTCTTTCTGCAAAGCCGTGACGAAGTCCTTATAGCTTTCGCTGGCAACAACCGTTAAAACGTTTGTTTGATGAACTGTGGCTGGTTCATCTTGGCGTTCACCCAACTGATTGACCGATATACGAAGCCCTCGACCGACCTCTTGCCTGCGGGAGATAGTATTGTCACTGTGCTTTAAGGTACAAATAACAAAAACATTCGGGTTGTCCCATCCTTCACGGAGAGCAGAATGGGAGAAAATAAACCGGATTGGTTCCTCAAATGAGAGTAGACGTTCTTTGTCTTTCAAAATTAAGTCATAGGCACTTTGATCGGTGCTTTCTTCTCGTTCACTTTTTGTGGTCTTGATTGCATCAACCATTTTTCCCTTCTTATCGATGGAAAAGTAGCCATTATGCGTACGGTCAACAGGAATGCTGTCCAGATGCTTTTGGTAATCTTCAGGCAGGAACATGTCTTGTTTGAGCTCTTTCAAAGCTTCTGTATATTCCTCCTCAAATACTTTGGCATATTCACCGCCTTCATCTTCTCCGGCATCGCTGTAAACACGGTATTTGGCGACTTTATCGATAAAGAAGAGTGTCAGGACTTTGATGCCCTGATGATAAAGGACTTGTTCCTTTTCAAAATGAGCCTTGATAGCCTCTCTTATCTGAATTCTTCTAAGAGCGGCCTCATTAACATCGCCGGTTGCTTCTCCGGCCTGTAGTTGATGGCCGTTTGTAAATTCAACAGTATCCGTAATGGCACTGATGTCAGTAATGACAAATCCCTTGTATTGATCAAGTTCACCTGAAAGGTCGTAAAGATTGTCACCTTTTTTTAGTTTCCGGATTATTCGCTTAATACCATTGTTCTGTTTTATTTCAATTTCAATTCTGGCAACAGGAGTCTGTTTGGAGACTTCGACTGATTCAAGATAGAGATATGCGTTTGTCCCTGAAAGACCCTTTACGGAGATACCCCGTACTGCAATTTTTTTTACAAGTTTTTGGCTATAAGCATCTAATGCATCCAGCCTGTGAACCTTATTGTGCTGGGTTTTATGTGTAGCTGAATAGCGCAGAATAAACAGAGGATTAAACTCCTTGAGGGAGTCTAATGTTTTTGCACCTTCCATTTTTTGAGGTTCATCCAAAATTAGTATCGGTCGATTGGCCTTAATTACATCGATGGGACGGCGGGACTGAAAATCATCGAGTTCTTCATAGATGCGGCGGTTGTCCTTACCTCGGGCATTGAATGCCTGAACATTAATAACCATGACATTGATTCCGGCATCTGAAGAAAAGCTTTCGAGGTTATGAAGCTGTTTTGAGTTGTAGATGAAAAATTTTGCTTTTTTGTTGTAAGATTCCTGAAAATGCTCTGCCGTGATTTCAAGGGATTTGTATATACCTTCACGAATAGCAATGCTTGGAACCACAACTATGAACTTGGTCCAGCCAAACCGTTTGTTCATCTCAAACATTGTTTTGATGTAGCAGTATGTCTTTCCAGTTCCGGTTTCCATTTCCACATCAAAGTGAAATGGCGCAATTGCCAAAGCTTTTTTCGTGTAGTTTTTATCTGACACAAAAGTATTTTTTTTGATCGTTTTAAATTCGTTCAGTGATAAACTTTGCGGTAAATTTTGAATACGCTGAACCCCTTGAATATTTTCAAGGATCTGTTCCTCGGGTAAAACAATATCCCCATTTTTAAAACCGGACTCTTCAATAAGACTTTGTTGCCTATAACCTTGTAAATTGGCCTTATCCAAACCTGGGTCAATTCGATAGCTGATTCCTGCTGTATTTGGTTGGCCTTTAAAACAATCCACCACCGCCTCAACGGCACGTGTCTGGTAGGCCTGTTTCTTAAACTTGAGTTTCACTATAGGCCTCCTTTAAATTGTTTTTACATCCGTGTGCGGGCTCATAAGCTTGAATATCTGCTCTACATTGATTTTTATGCTGTCATCTTTGAACCCGGAATCTCGGAAAACCACCCGCAACGGCTGGTGTTTGGCAAGCTCTTTGCAGAAATTCTCAGTAATTTGGCCATTCTTTGCAAAGCAAGCTGCCAACGCATTGCCATCTACAAAGAAAACTTCACGATCTTTGATGGTTTCTTTGGTTATTGGCAGGGTTAGATCTACACCCCAGTCCAGCAAGACTTGGAATAGCAAATCTTCTGAAGTTCGGTCGTCTTTGATGTTATCGGTCTGGAGAGTCAGCAGGTCTTGCTCAACAGAATCGGGTGCGTAGTAGACGTTCTCCATATTACCGGAGTCCACCTTGAGAACGCGGAAACCTGTATCCAAGTCGGGTGCTGTCAATGCGTTTTCTTCTTTAATTTTTTTACCAGCCCGACGGATACGCTCCTTGCTGATTTCGGCAATAGTTGTGTATCCTTCTTCATATGCGCCAGATTTCTCATCGCAGGTCTCTGGAAGCTGTACCATTATAAACTTGCGTTTGCCTCCATCGGCAGCGTTCAGCCGCATGACCGCATGGGCTGTAGTGGCTGATCCCGCAAAGAAATCAAGGATGATACCATCTTTTTCTTTTGACCCTATTGTAATAAGTCGTTCAAGTAATCTAGTTGGTTTAGGAGTGTCAAAGGCAAACCCCTTTCCAAAAAAGCTGTACATTTCTTTTTTTGACTCATCAGTATGGCCTCCTTCTTCATGTGGAAGCCATGTCCATGGCACTAATCCTTTTACTTCAGAAAGATACCTAATAACTTGAGGCTGAGAATCATTAGCTTTACCAAAATATATTCTGCCTGCTTCCTTCAATTTTTTAAATTCAGACTCTATCGTACTCCAACAACGGCCTTCAGGCGGCGTAATAACATTTCCTGTTGGGGTAACAACTTCATACATTTGATTAGGCCTATAGCCTTGTGCTGTCATTGGAATACCGCGCCATCGACCTTTAGGATCATTATTGGGATTTCTGTAAATTTTAGCCTGTTGTTCTGTTAACGGGATTCTACCTGACTGATTTGCAAACAGAGAGGATTGTTTTGCAAATACTATAACGTACTCATGTGCATCTCCAATAGACCCCCGATTTTCACGTGAATAACGTTTTTGCCAGCATATTGTAGCGACAAAATTCTCTTCCCCAAAAACCTCATCACACATCCTTTTAAGATTAGCCTGTTCTCCATCATCAATACTGATAAAAATTACCCCATCATCCTTGAGTAGATTTCTGGCTAATTTCAGTCGTGAATACATCATACTCAGCCAGTCGGAGTGGAAGCGGCCATTGGAATCTGTGTTGGCTACAAGGCGGTTTCCTTCTTCATCTTTTTGGCCTGAATCAAGCAGGTATTCCTCAGTAGATTCAGCAAAATTGTCGGAATAGATGAAGTCCTTGCCAGTGTTGTAGGGCGGATCGATATAGATCGTTTTGACCTTACCGAGGTAAGTTTCCTGCAGGAGCTTTAGTGCATCAAGGTTGTCACCCTCAATAAAGAGGTTTTCTGTTGTGTCAAAATATTCGCTCTCTTCACGGCAGGGGCGAAGTGTCTTAGCGATGGGTGCATTGGCAGTGAGTAAAGCTTCTCGCTTGCCTGGCCAATTCAGGTGATAGCGCTCCTGTGGACCTTCTACGATAGTGGTTGATAGTTCCTGTCTGAGCAGATCAAAATCAATAGATTTCTTCAGGGTTCCATCTTCATAGGTTGATTCTGTAATGCAACCCGGAAACAGTGCTGAAAGCTTCTCGATATTTTCTTCAGCAAAATTAGGGCTGTGCATTTTTAATTTTTCCATTTGTAAGACTCCTGTATCATTCCGCCTGCAGTTTTCGGCGTTTTAAATTCTTAATTTCCTGTTTCAGTTTATTCAATGTACTGTTCAGCCCCACGCGCCGGTTGAATTGTTTTTCTTTGTTTATACGGTTCTCCAGTTTTCCAGCTTCACGCTCTTTAAACTGTAAAAGGTCAATTCTTGATACTAAACCATCCAGATTTTCCCCTTTCTTAAAGGGGAGGGGACTTAAGCTTGTTAAAAAGGATTGATAGAGTGCTCCCATGTTTAGTACTACCGGAAGCTTTGATGTTAGTGTGTTCTCTTTCAGCCAGTCTGATTGAAAATAACTGCTGACAACCCATTTGTTCTTATCTGCCTCACTCGGTCTCTTATAGCTGGCAGCATACTTGGTTTTGCTGCCATACTTCAATTCAAAAAGAATGGGTGAGGGGATTGCTTTGTCTATGGTTTGCAAGACATCCGGTGACAGTTCTCCGACTCTTAAGTCTATGGTAAAAACCTGGATTTCCTGCACTCCATCACTGGCGGGAAGGTTGATAGTTGCCGGAGATAGTTTATAGGCCCAGGTTATCTTTTCGACCTGCTGAATAAATAATTTTTTTACTTTGGTACTTGGCGAAGTGTGTTCGTAAATCTTGCTTTTGGCAAGCCTCCGGCCAAAAGCCGCCGCCTTGGGAAAGTTGTAAAGGGTCTTCATTCGTTCTCCTTAACAACGAGGAAGGAAATCAATTCAAAATCATCCAGACCGTATATTGTATCGACCAAGGCAGTTGTGTTCGTACCTGAGAACAAGCTGTCTATATCCTTGTCTTCTTTTATTTCGATCATTGAGTGAATAGCTTGCCCGAGAAGATCAGAATATTTCTTCATGTTTCTTCCATCTTTAGTTTCAGCATTAAACGCCTTGCATAGCAGTTCAATGGGTAGTTCTTGTCCCTTACAGCCGGCTCTTACCAAATCCAGAAGAGGCTTTACCTGTGTGTGGTCGGTGATAACTTCTCCGTCATTACCGATATATATCAGGTAATATGGGTGCAGCCGATTGTGTTGATTGATATTAACGCCCGAGTTTCTGTTTCTGAGTGTAAAGATTACCCCCGGCTTCAATCCAATGGTTTCATTTGCTGAAACAATGGCGTGCAGACCGTTTGGTAGATGGCCTAAATCACCATTGTTTTTAATATAGTTAAGAAGATCCATTCTGAAATCATTTAGGCCAAGATCGGTAATGTTAACGCCGGTTTTTAGATCTTCAAGCTCAATCACCTCATCCTGGAGACGTCTCAGTTGCTCTTTACGGTAGCTTACATCATTCGCCCGTGCTGATAATACGTTATCATCTCCCGTGGCAGTGACATCGGCAATAATCATCCGGTTTTCCACACGTTCTTTCAGATTGATGTATTCATCCAGAGAGATATCAGGCCAGTAGTTCACCAGCTGAATGGATTCATTCGTTGATCCAATTCGATCCACGCGACCATACCTTTGAATGATGCGGACCGGATTCCAGTGAATGTCATAATTTATCAAGTAGTCACAATCCTGAAGATTTTGCCCTTCCGATATGCAATCGGTTCCTATTAGTAAATCAATCTCACCTGGTTCTTCTGGAAGGATGAGAGCCTTTTCTTTAGAAATCGGTGAAAACAAGGTTAGGATGGATTGAAAATCATAGCCCTTTTTTAATGTTGTTTTTGGGGCATCTTTACCCGTAACGCGTCCAGAATGTATGCCGATTGAAAGTAATTCGCCTGACAGGTTTTCATAGAGGTAGTTGGCTGTATCGGCAAAGGCTGTGAATATAATGATCTTTTTGTTGTCGGCGTTAATCGGGTGCTGGATCTTTTTTTCAATATGTTTTTTCAGATGCTGAAGTTTGAAATCCTCTTGTGGACCAACTTTTTTCATTTCATCAAGTAATGATGAAATGATCACAAGATCTGAATTTAAATCATGTTTCCATGATGGTAAGTCCATATCAGTTAAGCTCACCTTGATCTTATTTCCGATCATAAAATCATCAAGACCTATCAAATCATCATCTTCCGCTTCAAGATCACCAAGAGAATTTGCAAGATCATGAATAGAGAGATCCGTACCTGATTGCTTAAACTGTTCAATTTTGCTCAGCATCCCTTTGTGCTTTTCTTCAAGCGAGCTTAGAGTCAGTCTGAACGATTCAACTGAACTTTCCAGGCGTTTAAGTAGATTGGTTGTCATGAGTGATTGCAGGCTCTTTTCACGATCAGTCTGCCGAAACGTTACTTTGCTGCCCTCAACAGCTGTATCATAAAGTTCTTCATATTTTTTCAAGCGGCTTGGGAGAATATAGCTTACCGGTGCATAGACAGATAATTTTAGCAGCGATAGCTGTGTGTAGATATCATTGAAGCCCATGACATCTTGACGCTCCGTTAATTGACAACGGAAGGATAGAGGTTTTCGTCTTACTGGAAATTTTCCGATATCTGTTGTGTCGTAAAAGGTTTCAATATGTTTTCTGGATCTGGCAATGGTGACGCTATCAAGCAACTCAAAAAAATCAAAATCAAGGGCATCCAGTATCGCTCTGGCTGTTCGCTCTTCAGGCGGCAGCTTTGACCATGAATTAAAAACGGTCTGCGCTTGACGGAATATTTCTTCAACTGATTTCCCAGTTTTAAGTTTGCTACTAAGATTTTCAGATTCACCCTCGTAGGCTAATGCCAGTTGATTTCTGAGGTCATTGAAGCGGTTATTAACAGGTGTAGCTGAAAGCATGAGGACCTTTGTTTTAACCCCATCACGAATAACAGAATTCATCAACTTTTTATATCGGGTTTCTTTATCCTTGTATGTGTCGTTATTTCTGAAGTTATGAGATTCATCAATAACAACGAGATCATAGTTACCCCAGTTGATTTTATTCAAAGGTGTTCCAAAGGACTCACCACTGGTGCGTTGTAAATCCGTATGGCAAAGGACATCATAGTTCAAACGGTCTTTGGTAAAAATATTGGTCTTGAGGTTCCGATTGTAATTCAGCCAGTTATCGGCAAGTTTTTTCGGGCATAATACCAGTACAGAACGATTGCGGAGCTCGTAGTATTTGATAACAGCCAGTGCAGTGAACGTTTTTCCAAGACCGACGCTATCAGCTAATATACAGCCATTGTAGCTTTCAAGTTTATTGATGATGCCGGTAGCGGCATCTCTCTGGAAATTAAACAGCTTATTCCATATAACGCTGTTTTTATATCCAGTCAGGTCGTTCGGCAAAACATCTTCATTCAAATCTTCAAGAAACTCATTGAAGATATTGTAAAGCATAAGAAAATAGATTTTTTCAGGGGAATTTTCCTGATACACAGATTCAATATGTGAACAGATGGCATCGGTGACATCTTTTAACTTGGTATCATCATCCCAAATTTGATTAAAAAGATTTAGCCAGGTTTGGGTTGATGGGGTATCTTCAAATTTCGTTATAAGATTAGAAACAGCGTCTCCTTGCTGGTAGCCAAGATCGACTGCTGTAAATCCTTGAAGAGGCATATATGCTGTAGCGTCATCCTTCTTATTTAAGCATGCAAATTGCTGCATTGGAGCTTTTGTGGCGTTTGATTTAAACCGGGCCTTACGTTTAATCCAGTCGGCGCATTCTCTGGCTATAGCTCTTTGTGTGAGTTTGTTCTTTAGCTGTATCTCAAACTCACTTCCATACAAACTACGCTCCCGCTCTTGTTTGGGTATATGAAATTCACGCCGTTCTTTTGAAACCTTGTCAGTCACCTCATTTGGAATAAATGCCGGAGCTGTAAAGATAAATTCAAGGGAATCAACTTTTTCTAGTTCTTTTTTTAAAGCTTCAAATGCATATATAGAAAAGCAAGAGGCTGCAATTTTCAATTTTGTACCTGGCTTCAGGGTTTGTTTTAAATCATTGCCCCAAAGAGTGTTTATGTTGTCTAAGATTTGCATGTTGTCAGCCGCCTATCTTTCCATCATTTTTTTATTATTTTCTTTTGCCGGATTCATCAGAAGAATTAGCTCCATCTTTACGCACCCATTGATCAACCTCGTCTTTTTTAAATTTCCAAAGACGACCGACTTTATGGGCAGGCATATTCTTGTCACTTATCCATTTATAGACAGTATCTCGTTTGACCCCGAGATAGTCTCCAATTTCGTCTACGGACAACCATCTATCTTCCATTTTGGACTCCATTATTCTTTAAGGGCCACTTAAAGGGCTCTTCAAGTTATTCAACCAGATAAGATTCAAACGATCATCCAGTTACTTTGGGCTAAACAGAATTTAAGATATAAAGATCTAATGAAAAAAACAAGATTTCTTTCCTAATTAAACCGAGTTTGACCGATTTTTTTACTGTTTCAGTATTTATTAGAAGAATGTTGTCATGTGGAAAAAAATAATTGTCGTTGATCACTTTTACAAGAAACAGTTAAGCACGAGCGTTTTCTAGTAAAAATCAGACTCTCCATGACATCCAGATCACTACCATTACTTGGAAAGATATAGGTGGGGTAAGCATGGTTACAGAGGTCACAAGGTATATCAAACCTCCCATTGAACGCGAATTTTGCACCCGTGCGCCTTAGATCATGCGGACGGAAATCAGGAATGCCAAGAATTTTATGTTTTTTCTGATTGCTTGTGTCAATGCGGTATTTCCTAATGGAATTGAGCCGTAAATGAACCACAAACGTATGGCCGTTTGATCACCATTTAAGGGAGCCTCCGAGCTGCCCCTAAGAACCCCATGGAAAAGGGTGATATTTCGATTATCCCCTTGTATCCCTATCGACCAGAGCTTGGAGAAGTGCCTCTCTATCTGGACTGAACCATGCACCAACCGTACGCCGATTGGATGCCGTGAGCGTTGTTAATTAAAAATGGCATCTTTTATAAATCTGCCTATTGGCAAACCAGCTGCTAATTTTTTTAATTCATCACGTTCTTCTTGATTTAGCCTCATAGAAAAAGGCGGCGGATATGATTTTTTGGTGTAGGGAAGTCTTTATCAGGCATGCAGACCTCCTTTAGAATGGGGCATTCCAAGAGGAGGCGGGATTAAAATATTACGGGCAATAAAGAGAGGTTGATACAGTTGGTTGCAAGCCCAAGATAATTAGTGGCTGACCGAAAACCCGTGTTTGGGCGGCTCGTAGAGGAGCAAAGCTCACAAAGTTGCCCATATGCAAGGCGCAAGAAATGCTGAAACCGGAGTGTACTATAGTACATGAGGCCCGATTTATA
>JAKIUJ010000023.1 GCA_021647625.1 Desulfobacula sp. | reverse complement strand
ACCTTACATTTCGCACTATGAAATGACATTTATCCCTATTTTATTTGCCTAAAATTTTTAATCAGGCAGGTCCAAATTGCCACCAGTTGTCCTTTAAATTGCTATAGACTTTCTCAGGTACCCTCAATAATTGAACACCAATACGTTTGAACGTAATGTCTTTATTTTTTCACGTTCAACCCGCAGATGAAAAACTTGAACATCGGTCAATAATTGTTCCGCTTCGGTCAGCAGTGGATAGGGATATGACGATTTAATGATTTCAAAAAGTCTTCGGTACTTTGAAAAAATCTGTTTGTCATTTTGAATTAGTGTCAGATTGGTTTCAAAGTCCTGCATTTGGTCGATAAATATCTTCCAGAATGATAACCCTTGATTGTAAAATTTTTTCAATACTGCAACAGTCTCGGCCAGTTGAACAATCCTCGATTGATATTTCAAACAGGAGAGAATCACCGAATAGGAATCCTGCTTTTCAAGAATCTTATCAAGCAGGAGTTTACCACTTTTGATTTCTTTACCTCCGGGGGAAAATAGTCGCCACATAACATTTTTTTTGAAATGGTCGGTGTCCGCAACTCAAAAATGCGATATCCCCTCACACGTTTTCAAAATTTTTTTTTCGGCAAAGGGGAGTCCAATTTTTTCTTTACCAACAAAAACTTGAATTAGCAAGCGCCGTCTCAGACCCATATAAGTTACCAGCATAAAAAAAGGATTATGGGTTTCCAAGTCCTTCCAGCCACTCTTTGAGAACGGGCCTTATTTCAGGACTGACAACCACACCCATATGTGTTAAGCCTGGCAACAGTTTTACTTGAACTGCCGTATATTGAGAAATCACAGGTTCAAATTGATTAGAGATGAATGCTTCGTCCATAATGCCCGCGACAACCAATAAAGGTTGCGTTATGACGCTTAAATCCTTTTTATAGTTTCGAGGGGCGTAGGCAGTGTTGAGTCGATGAGAATACGACAGGGTTTCGGTCCCGTCTCTGGCTTCTTCCGGCATGTTGAACTCAATGGCAGTAAGATAATCAAACCAATGAATGCCCATAATATTAAGTATGGTCAACCCGGCAATTCGTCCAGTGTAGGGGTGCGCCCAACCACCCGAGTTAGGTCGTATCGTGGGGGCATTATATTTAAGGAAAGGGGAAAGAAGCAAATAAGCATCTGCTATCTTGCCGTATCGGCTTCCGGCAAAACGTATAACCAGTCCGCCTCCTGATGAATGCCCTCCAACAATAAGCATGGCATCTGGATTATTCTTTCGGATGTTTGCAATAAAATCTGCCAGATCATCTTCCATCTGGTCAATATAGTTCACATCACCCCGTCTTTCTGGTTTAGGTCCATGTCCTCGTAAATCTGGTGTGTACACCTGTGCTATCCCCTCAGTGCTGATGAACTCGGCTAAAGGTAAAAAATACTGACTATGCCAACCTGATCCATGTACTAGAATGATCACCTTAGTTGATTGAGCGGGATAGTGCCGATACGCTAACCTTTTACCATCTCTAGCAGCATAGGTTTGCAGAGGCGGAAGGTTTGTATAATCAAAGAACAATTCATTGAAAGTCAGACCACCTTCGTCTGGAGTTGGCGACTTACCTTTACCAAATAAAATGAGCACAGTGGCAATACTGAATTGAATCATGACAGAAATGATTATAAAGTTAAGAATCTTCAAGAAAATTTCCATCAACTTTTCCTCCAGTGATTGACAATACGCTTGCTATATTTTGAACAACAACAGTCTCAAGGGCTTCTCGCTGGGCAAGATAATACTGGAACCTTGCCATGGAACCATCAGCTTTAGGCATTAAATGCTCTTGATTAAACCACCAGTTCAAAAGATTGATACTGGTAGCTGTTGCCCCTTCATAGCCTTTTTCACGCCATGTTTTGACTTTTTTACACAGCTGGTGCACCAGTGTTAATTACAACATTATTCAAAACATCCGCTTCTGAAGCATACACAAAATTGATCTGACTTTTGGACAATTTCGGCGGTATCAGATGTTTTTTTATGGCATCCGTGTGAATACGATAATTTATTTTTGTAAGATTACGCTTGATATTCCAGCCCAGCTGTTTGAACTCTTCATCTTTAAGCCGCTGGAATTCTTTAATCAGATACAGCTTGAACTCAACAGATACCCAGGAAGCAAACTCAAACGCAATATCCTTATGGGCATAAGTCCCGCCATACCTGCCCGGTTTTGAAGTAATACCGATGGCACGGGGTTTTTGCACCCATTGTTTTACGGTGAGGACAAAGCCGTTTGAACCGCTTTCATTTTTAATGTTACTGAATTCAGTAACATTAAAATCAGGGTTATGTATTTTTTCCCATACCCCCATAAATTCAACGGTAAACCGGGTACTGAGCCAGTGAGAAATGATAAGGCCCGTTGTTTCGGTATTTTTATACTTTGCAATATCGGTTTTTCCATTCCATACCAGTTCCACCTCTTTCTTGTCCTCAAACAACAAAACCCGGTATTTTTCCGGCAACGGCTTTTCCGCCTCAAGATGGCGGTTAATATCTCTTATCTCATTGTCATGCAGCTTCATTATTTTAATATTCCAGTTGATTAGCCCCTGTTCTCGCTATCCTCCCAGGTCATTTCTGCTTTTATTTCATCAATGATAAACCTTACCCCCTGGTTGTCTGACGGGTTCAGCCAGAGCATTTGCTCAAAGATATGTTCAGCCGCCTCAAAACGACCAAGGCGCCACAGACACAAGCCATATCCATGCATACAGCGCAAAAACGGGCGGTTATCAACAAAGCCCCACAGCAGCACACCGGTAAAATCGGTTCCCAGGGACAGTTCACCGATGCGAAGGCCGGTCTCGTAGTGCCTGATGGCATTTTGCGGATAATAATCAAAAACAAGATGTCCCAGATGCGAATGTGCATCAAGACAGCGCAGGTCGGCCTGGCACAGCTCCATCAAAACTTTTTTTGCTTCTGCATTTTCCCCGGTGGTTTTGAGATCAACAGCCCGGGAGATGGGGTCACAAAAAGGATCGCTGCCTGATTCACCGGGCAGCACCTGCTCCATCTCGAACATTGGACGGGATCCGTGGGCAATGATGGGTTTGGCCCATTCTTCTACAGGCTCATCTTCTTCTCCCCAATAGTGTTCCCTGGGATCCCAGATTCCCATGTCTGCCAGACCAAGGGGCAAAAGTCCCAGGGCTTGAACATCAAGCCGGGCAGATTGAATCTTTCCTGAAAGATAAGGGTGACCGCCATAGCGCCACTGCTTTTTCGGCTTGACTGTAACAATCCCGCCGGGAAATACATCGTAAAGGCCGCCCGCCCGCAGCGTAATGATCCTGTCACTTTCCAGCAACCGACACCGGGCAGTCCGCTCCTTGACCGAGAGTACAACCAGTTCAACTGGTTTACTCAAGTCGATATCATCACTGGTTGCCTTGTGGTGCCGGGAAGAAGCCTGGTCTTCTGCAGGGAAGGAATCCAGGCCGAGCCACTTGCGATAGGAAGCGATGTACTGCGCACCTGCAAACCTTTCAGGAAATACGACTTCTGCCAGCCCGATCACATGTTCAGAACCATCTTCTCGAATGCATCTTGCGGTCAATCTGCGGCGTGCATTACCGTCGTATTCAACTGCTGTCACTGAAACCGGCTCTCCGATAACAAAGCCATCAGCCGGCAGATTGACATTATGGTCCAGGAGTTGCAGAAAAGCCTGAAATACCTCATCGTCACCAGATGCTTCTGTGGAGATCCGCTCAATTATCTTGTCCAAAGTGTCCATATCCTAAGTTGTCCTTAAAATTTTGTAGATTGATTAAATACCCTGCCTCATTTATCCGTCCGTATCCCGGCTTTTACCATGCATTGAATCAAAGCCTTGCACCGCATGTGGCCGACCATGATTTTTTTTAAGTCCTGCTGGAAGCGCTTTTGGCTTCCGAAAAGTAAACAAGCCTCATGAATATCGACAAGAGAACGACAGGCTTCATCATATGCCAGTCCTGATCCTCGCTTCACAGTCTGACGAACCGAGTTCCATATTTTTAGAAAATCTTTTGACAGGTTCTTCAGATACGCCTCGCTCTTTTGGCGACGTTAAATTTCTTGCTGTATCCTTTTTGAGAAATTTCCTCGTCCTGAAGAGCCGGGCTGCCTATTCCCGCACCCGCCAATAAGTCCGGGTCCACCTCCAGAAATTCCGCCAGTGCCTGCTGGGCCGTTGTCTCTTCAGCTGTCAGTGGACGGTCAATGGCCCGGAATTCAAAATATTGATATTCACTCATGATTTAGTTTTATGACACCTTATCCGTTTTTTTTCTTATGATGATCAAATCATCAACTGCATTCCTTTTTTGTCAATTTCATTCTCACAGCTACAATATGCCATCCATACCTCTTAAAGTCCAGATTTCCTTACAAAACATTAATCTCGTTTTGCATAAATACTTGTAAAACAAAGAATTAAAATTCATGCCGAGTTTAAATGCGTTTGCCCTGCCCCCTGCCTGGTTGTATAAGAATAATGAACAAGTATATGTCAAACAAATTATAATATTCTGGAGATCATCATGAAATATGTTCTAATGGTCATGGCAGCATGGGTTTGCCTCAGCCTTTCAATAGTTGTGTCTGCAAAAGAAGCAACACTGTTAAAGAACGGCAGCAGCTTTGATGTCGTGATTATAGGTGGCGGTATTGCAGGATTGACGGCTGCATATTATTTGAAAGATTATAATATAAAAGTAATTGAAAAACGATCTGCCGTGGGCGGTCGTGCTTTTTCTCTTCCCCATAAGGAATTTGTTTTTGCATGTGGAGCCGAGTACCTGGGCCGGTTGTACGGGCCGCTGGAAAAAATTGTCCGGGAACTGGATCTTACGGTAAGAGAAATTCCTTATCCCATGGATGTTTATTCCAAGGGGCGACGTTTTTATTACGGAGAGATGGGCCGAGCAATACTGGCATCAGAAAAGGTAGGGCTCAATAAGTTTAAACTGTTCGGGAAAACAGTCCAGAAGATTTATTCCTCATATAAGGATGTTCCTGAATTCAACTTTGATGATCCCATTGCCCGTCTGGATAATATCACGGCCTATGACTGGTTTTTAGAAAATGGTTTCCCAAAGTTTTTTATGGATAAATATAATGTAACATTTAAAGGGCTGTTCGGTGCTGATATTCATGAAATTTCAGCTTTAAGCAGCTTGACCGAAATAGCGTTTGACTATGAAAATGTAGATATGGATGCGGAGTTTGCCAGACAGGATGACCTTGAAAATGATCCGACACCCGGCAAATACCGGACCGGGGCCTACTCATTTGATAATGGGATCGCCCAGATTCCCTCTGCGCTGGCAAAGCATCTTGGCAGCCGGATATTGACAGATTCAACAGTTATTGATGTGAAGCAGGAAGAAGATACAATTATCACAACATTTTTAACAAAAAATTCAAAAAAAGTTTCCATTGAATCAGAAGCCGTTGTCCTTGCGACTCCTGCACCTGTAACCTTGAATATTGCCCAGAATATATTGACCCGGGAACAGCAGAAAATTTTAAAAACCGTAAAATATGCGCCATTTATCACCCTGGCCCTTTTCAGTTCAAAGCCGATTTTTAACAGGGGGTTTGACCTGGCAATTCCGAATAATCTTTTTTTTACAGATATTTATGACGCAACCTGGATACCCAGGTTTTACAATAAAGCACTTAAGAATGTGAAAACCTATATTACTACAGTCTATATATCAGCTCCTTCATATAAAGACCGTTCAATTTTAACATTGTCCAATAAACAGATTATAGATAGTGTGTATCCGGATATGGAAAAAATACTGCCCGGATCGAAAGGGAAAGTGGAAGGCTATAAAATTTTTCGATTTGAACATGGATATCCTGTAATGACCAAGGGGGCATATGGCCGACTTACCCGTCTGTACAATATCACAAAGGCACCAATTGTTCTGGCCGGGGATTATACTATTTATCCTACATTTGAAGCAGCTGCAGATTCAGGTGTTATAGCAGCAGATAAAATTCAGGAATGGATGGAAGAATAGGTCGCGATGTTTTATATATAGTGGCTGACCGAAAACCCGTGTCTGGGCGGCTCGTAGAGGAGCAAAGCTCACAAAGTTGCCCATATGCAAGGCGCAAGAAATACTGAAACCGGAGTGTACTATTGTACATGAGGCCCGATTTATAATGTGGCAGGGTTTTGCAGCAACGAAGCCGATGGGCGCTGCCTACGGGCGCTGCCTACGGGCGCTGCCTACGGGCGCTGCCTACGGGTGAGTTTTCGTTCAAACACTATATATGTATTGTGGTCTTCGTGGTAAAATTCATATAAGCATAAAATTTTTATATGAAATAATATTCAAATTCAATCTAATATTTCATGTTTGGTTAAAACCTCTGTTTTTTTTGCGCAATTGCTTGCAGGCAAAGCTGTGCATTGCCGTTATTGACAATGATTCTTAAAACAAATTTATCGTGCAACCCGATATTTCCGGCAGGGTAAACGCATTTAAACTTGGCATGAATTTTAATTCTTTGTTTTACAGGTACTTATGCAAAACGAGATTTTCATTTGCGTTTACCTTCAAACCGTAACTACCTGAAATCATTAATATGGAAAAGTTACATGCGTTAGCCCTGATATTTCCGGCTTGACCTTGGTCTGTTTTTTTGTTAACTAAATCAATCTATCATGGTTAACGAACAAAAAAATATAAAAGAACACATTATTCAACAGCTGTATAATGCGTGCGGAAAAACCGTGTCCGGTGTTCAGCTTAGTGAAGACCTCGGTATTTCGAGAGTTGCTGTATGGAAACACATTACAGCATTAAAACAAAACAGGTTTGATATTGAGTCCCAACCAAAGGGATATCGCCTTGCCGATCCTGAGGATTTATTGCTTCCATTCTGCTTTGAAAAACAATTCTTTGAAAAAATTTTTCATTTTAACGAACTGACAACAACCATGGACAAGGCAAGGGCTCTGGCAAAAAACGGGGCATCTCACCTGAGCGTGGTGATTGCTGAAAACCAGACCACTGGCCGTGGCAGGTTGAACCGCAGATGGTTTTCATCCAAAGGCGGCTTATGGTTTACCCTGATTTTAAAACCGGATTGCCCACCCATGCAGTCTTATATTTATAATTTTGCGGCTTCCTTGAGTTTATCAAAGGTCTTGAGACGGTTATTTGATGTGGATGTTTTTGTAAAATGGCCCAATGACCTTCTGCTGAACGGCAAAAAGCTTGTGGGGCTGTTGTCAGAAATGGAAACCCGGGGTGATATGGTTGAATTTATCAATATCGGCATCGGGATAAATGTGAACAACCAGCCGGAAATTGATGAACCCAAAGCCATTTCATTAAGACAGGCATTAAATCGATCTGTTTCCCGAAAGCAAGTTTTGCAAACCTTTTTGCACGAGTTTGAACAATGTATTCAGACAACCGATGGCAAAGGCATCAACTGCAAAAATATCATCGATCAATGGAAAAAAGAGACTTCAACCATTGGAAACAAGGTTCGGATCGAAACCCGGGGTGATTTCTTTGAGGGCCGCGCCCTTGATGTTGATGAATCAGGTGCCCTGATCATTGAAGATAAAGACAAAAATAAACAAAAAATAATTTATGGGGATTGTTTCCATATTTAGAGGTCTCATTCAGAGGATAAAAAAATGAACACATCAAACCAGCTTAAAATGACTGTCTATTCCGCACTTTTTGTCGCCCTAATTTCCATTGGCGCTTTTATTGCCATTCCCATAGGCCCTGTTCCCATCGTTCTTCAAAATATGTTTGTTCTTTTGGCAGCGATTTTACTGGGACCTGTTTGGGGAATTACCTGTATTGGTGTCTACCTTTTGATCGGACTTGCAGGACTGCCGGTATTTGCAGGAGGGACATCAGGGATCGGTAAGCTTTTCGGGCCCACAGGCGGCTACCTTTTAGGCTATCTGCCGGCTGTCTTTGTTACGGCAGCCATTTCTAAAGGTTTAGGCAAAAAACTTTCCGGAGATATCATTGCCATGATCGTGGGATCGCTTATTGTTTATGCAGTTGGTGTGCCCTGGCTCAAAGTTGTGACGTCCATGACCTATACAAAGGCATTAACCGTGGGCATGTATCCGTTTATTCCAGGAGATGGCATAAAAATTATTGCTGCGGCATATATTGCAAAATCCATCCGCCCGATAATAAAACTATAGACCAATAATCAAAATATAAAAAAATGAGTTAAACAATAACCGTGCAACCGAAAACAGCTGATCACAAATCAGACCAGACACCAGACAAGGCACCAGGGAATATAATTGATATTCAGGCTGTAAGCTATACGTATCCAGACGGTTTCCAGGGGATAAAAGACATTACATTGTCTGTCTGCAAAAAAGAATTTATCCTTTTGGCCGGTAAAAACGGGTCCGGTAAAACTACATTATTACGGCATTTAAACGGCCTTGTGTTACCGGATTCAGGGCAAATCCTTGTAAATGGTAAAAAAATCAATGATCATCTGATCGCCACCCGAAAGACTGTGGGTATGGTCTTCCAGGATGCAGATGCCCAGATTGTAGGGGATACCGTATTTGATGAAGTGGCCTTTGGTCTTGAAAACTTGAAATTCGAGCGGGCTCTTATCATCAAAAAAGTGACTCAGGTACTGGAAGAATTGAATCTTTATGATCTTAAAGACAGGAACCCAAGGGCATTGTCGGGTGGAGAAAAACGAAAGCTTGCCATTGCCGGTGTGCTCGTGATGGATCCGGATATCATTGTCTTTGACGAACCGTTTTCCAATCTGGATTACCCGGGTGCAATAGGAGTATTATCCACGATTGTAAAATTAAACAGGACAGGACACACCATTATCATTGCTACCCATGATATTGAAACAGTTATCAGTCATGCCTCACGCATAATTATAATGGCCGATGGAAAGATACAACAGGACGGAGATCCAAAGATATTGATGCCCATGCTCGAATCCTACGGCATACGGGAACCGTGTTCCTCAAAACTGGGGTTTGGAATACAACCATGGCATTGATTCCATTTGCCTTTCGACCGGGAAAATCCGCACTGCATCTTCTAGATGCCCGGCTTAAATTTTTTTTGATCTGTCTTGTCAGTACGTCCATGCTCTCGGCAAGTTTTGTCCCTTGTCTGATCTATTCTCTTTTGCTCATCCTTTTTTTTAACCTGGCCCGGATAAAAGTTTTTCAGCTTTTAATCAGCATGAAATTTTTTCTTTTACTTCTGGGATTTATATTTCTTGCCCGGTGCTTTTCCACACCCGGGGATACGCTGATTTCAGCCTATGGAATCTCTATTTCCAGGCTCGGGGTAACAACAGGATTTCTGGTTGCCTTTAAATTTCTGCTTGTCATGATGACAGGCCTTCTGTTTTCAGGCACCACCCGGCCCGCCCAGGTTAAAGGTGCGGTGCAATGGTTTTTACGACCCATTCCCTTTTTGCCGGAAAAACGCGTAGCAGTAATGATCAGTTTATCCCTGGCATTTATGCCGATTATTTTAAAGCAGAACCAAAAGGTAGCCGATGCCCAGGCAGCCCGATGCGGCAACCTTGAAAAAAACCCGGTTAAAAAAATAATACGCATGGTGCTGCCGCTGCTAAAAAAAATCTTCCTTTGTGCAGACAATATTATTCTTGCCATGGAATCACGATGTTATACAGAAGACAGGACAGATCCTGAGTTTCAACCATCAGGAAAAGAGCCCAGTTTTCTTTTGGGCAGTCTGATTCTGGCATTTGTATTTATTGTCCTGTAGACATCTGCGAAGATTATTTTTAGATCATCTTTTATCTTTGCCATTGAACATCACCTCTTTTTAGGATAAAATTCTCGACAACATCCACCTTCATTACTATTTTGAATGAAGCAGTATTGATAATGCAAGCTCCGCAAAGGAGGCACAATGTCAAAAATAGATGATCAATTCCCCGGATCAACCGGGTCAGACATGTTTGACCTGAGGGGAAAGCAATCGGTTAGAGCGACATTCAAATTATCCCAGAAGGCAATTGATGCCATTGGGCTTGTTGCAATTCATATGGGGATCAAACAAAAATCACTCTTTGATCATATCATAGAGGACATGGATGCTCTGGACCATCTTGCCAGAACCATTCGAATCACACAGTTTAAAAAAATCACCAGAAGACAAAAAACCTTTGTATTGAGCCGAAGAACCATAGAGACACTGGAAACCATTTCCAGGACATACGATACACCGAGGGATGCACTTGTTGAATATTCCATAAAAAAACTGGAATCCATCATCAGTGCAGAAAAAGCCAGACACAAGGAACGTAAACGGCTCCAGAAATCCATCACACAACACTTTGACCAGGGCAAATTATTATACACAAAAGCGGTTAACCTTCTTGGAAAGAATGACCCTTTTTGCAGACGTCTTGAAAAGGCAATTTTTGCCTGCCAAAAATCCGAGACTGAACTTAAAGATTTTTTAGAAAAAAGCAAAGTACTTGAAGATTTTTAAACAACTGCCGCAATTAAAAAGACAATCCATTAAAGAATTAAGGGGGAAACGTTGATTGAAGTTCAAAACCTGACCAAGTATTACAAAGACTTTTGTGCTGTCGATAACATCAGCATGACGATCCGAAAAGGTGAAATTTTAGGTCTTCTTGGTCCAAACGGTGCTGGAAAAACGACGACCTTAAGAATGCTGACCGGATATTTTCGACCCAGTTCCGGATCAATAACAATAAAAGACTATGTCATGCCGGAAGATAACCTGAAAATCAAATCTTTAATAGGTTATTTACCGGAATCTGCGCCTCTTTATCATAATATGCTTGTTTATGATTATCTTGAGTATGTGGCAAAACTAAAAGGCATTGATGACAAAGAGGCCCGATACGACAGATTCCTTCAATTATCAGATCTATGCGGACTGTCCGCCATCATGGCCAAACCCATTGCCGATCTTTCAAAGGGATTAAAACAACGGGTTGGATTGGCCCACGCCATGATGACCGATCCTGAAATACTGATTCTGGACGAGCCCACCTCGGGCCTGGATCCAAACCAGATTGCCGAGATAAGAAATATTATAAAAACCATTGGTAAAGAAAAAACCATTATCTTTTCCACCCATATTCTAAGTGAGGCAGAAGCCACCTGTGACCGAATCGCTATTATTAATAATGGACGGGTCGTTGCCGATGACACCACAGCCAACTTGAAACAAAATGCCGGCCGGAGTTCATTTATCCGGCTGGCGATTCAAGGGGCGCAAAAAAATGATGTTGTGGATCTTTTATCCGGCATCAGCGAAAAACTGGATATCTCACAGGTATCGGAAAATGAAAAACATATCCTCTCTTTTGAAATCCGATGTTCCGATAATACGGATTTTCGATCTCAAATTTATCTGAAAATCAAAGAGACCGATTGGATTATTGTTGAATTCCAAAAAGAATCCCAGGCCCTTGAAAAAATATTTCGGGAACTGACAAGGGAGGAGAAATAAGCTACCATGAAACAAATTACAACCATTGCAATTAAGGAGTTCAAGGATTATTTCATCTCTCCCATTGCCTATATTGTTATTTCGCTGTTTTTGATTGTTACCGGGTGGTTTTTCTTTTCCACCTTTTTTATTTTCGGCCGGGCAGATCTAAGGGATTTTTTCTCCCTTTTACCCATTACATTTTCGTTTATTATTCCTGCTGTGACCATGCGGCTGTTTTCCGAAGAAAAAAATGTCGGCTCATATGAAACCCTTTTAACCATGCCTGTTTCATTTACAGATATTGCCCTTGGCAAATTTTTTGCCGCCACATTGTTTTCTTTATCTCTGCTGGTCCCCACCCTGTCCTACCCCTTATTTATTGCCTTTATCGGTGACCTTGATCCAGGACCCGTAATCGGCGGATATATTGGTGCTGTTTTTCTTGCCGGTGCATATTCTTCCATAGGACTTTTTGCCTCGTCGTTAACACGCAACCAGATTATCTCATTTATTATCGGTTGTGCCATGTGTTTCACCTTAACCATACTGGATAAACTGTTATTTTTCATGCCTGAAAAAATCATCGGCATTGTCAATTATGTCGGGTCAAATTCCCACTTTTTGAATATAGCCAAAGGCGTTATCGATTCACGGGATATTCTTTACTTTGTGAGTGTAATTTTCATTTTTGTTTTTTCAACCTATCTTGTGATGCATGAGAAAAACTAAGGAGTAACCATGGGTAAGTTTTCAACCAAAGAAAAATATTTTAAATTTATTTTATATATCTTTGTCCTAGCACTGATCAATATTGTGGGGATCTCACTTTTTTTCAGAGTAGATCTGACAAGTGACAAAATTTATTCTCTTTCACAGGCAAGCCGGGATGTTGTGGCAACGCTTTCCGAACCCTTGAGTATCAAGGTTTTTTTCTCAAAGGACCTGCCGGCTCCACACAACAACACCGAACGGTATCTTAAAGATTTATTGGGAGAATACTCTGCCCGGGGGGGTAAGCTTTTTAACTACACTTTCTATAATGTCACCCCACAAGACGGGACGTTGAGTAAGAATGCTGATGAAAACAGAGATCTGGCAAAAGATTACGGTATTCAACCGGTTCAGATCCAAATCATGGAAGATGATGAAATCAAATTTAAAAATGCGTATATGGGTCTTGTGATTATTCATGGCGACCTTATTGAAAAAATAGGTACGATCACATCCATCAATGGCCTTGAATACCAATTAACAACGGCTATCCAAAAGATGAACAATAAAATCAGTGCCTTGTTACGGCTGGATGAAAAAATCGCCGTAACCATGTATTTGTCCTCTTCTTTAAACACCATTGCACCCTTGATCGGACTTGATCAACTGCCGATGCTGGGAAAAGCCGTATCTGATACAATCAACAAACTTAACGACAAAAGCCATGGTATTCTTCAGTTTAAACATTTGGATATTTCAGACAAGGAAGGCCTTGATAAAATTAGTGAAAAATATGATTTGATGGCGCTTTCCTGGCCAAGTATTCCTGAAAAGAATATTGCAGCAGGTAACGGTGCTGCCGGACTGGTTGTTGAATTTAAGGGAAAATCCACGACCCTGCCTTTAATCCGCTCCATGGAACTGCCCATTATTGGAACGACCTATCAAATGGTTGATCTTCCGGCACTTGAAGAAGAGCTCAATTCAGTGGTTGAAAAACTGATCGGTATCAATAAAGATATCGGATTTTTATCCGGACATGGCACACATTCCCTTACCCCGGACCGTTTGGCCATGATGCAGGGCAGACCCGGTGGCGGCATGCAGGCACTCAACACCCTTGTTTCAGCCCGCTATAATATCAAACAGGTGGATTTAAAAACAGGTTCAATCCCTGATGGCCTAAACAGCTTGATCATTGCCAGACCCACTGAAAAATTTTCTGACTATGAACTGTTCCAGATCGACCAGGCCCTGATGAAGGGGACCAATATTGCATTCATTTCCGATTCTTTCAATGAATTGATGCCCCCGCCACAGGCAGGAAGGGGAATACCGCCGAGATATGAACCCATTGATACAGGCCTTGATAAACTACTAAATCATTATGGGGTTTCAATAAAAAAAGCCTATGTATTGGACAAGCAATCTTATAAATATAAGGCACCCAAAAATATGGGTGGTGGGGAGCAAAATATCTATTTTGCTCCCCTGTTAAAAGACAAAACCATTAACAATGAACCTGCCTTTATGGATAACATCAAAGGGCTGATCGGCATGCAGATCTCTCCTGTGGAATTAATAAAAGAAAATATTGATAAAAACAAGGTGACGGCAACAAGACTGATGTCCTCTTCTGACGAATCCTGGCTTATGGAGGGAATGATCAATCTAAATCCAATGTTCATCACACCCCCATCGTCCAAAAAAGCATTCTCATCCTATGATCTGGCATATATTTTGGAAGGGACCTTTACAAGTTATTTTAAAGGCAAGGCCATCCCGCAAAAAGAACCGTCACAGGGCCAAGACACTGAAGACACCAACCAGGATCCAGGCAAGAAAGATTCAGACAAGCAAAAGACCGGCAAAAACAAACTTGAAGGCCTGGCCGCCCGGAACACCTTTTTGGAGACATCAAAACCAGCCAAGCTTTTTATATTGCCCTGCTCCCGTATGCTCCAGGATAATATGCTCGATCCCCAGGGTCGATCCACCAATACAACCTTTATCCTGAACATGATTGACCACCTCAATGATGATGATAAAGTGACCCAATTGAGAAGCAAACAGCAGACCTTAAATCCAATAGCAGACACCACCACTTTTTTCAGGAAATTAATTAAAAGTTTTAACATTGTTGTTCTGCCCATATTTGTGGTCCTGTTCGGCCTTGGTGTTCTGGCAAAACGAAGTGCCAGAAAAAAGAAAATTGCCAACCGCTTTAATGTATAGGAATCAACAATGAAATTTCGGCTCAACTTATAATATTTACGACCTAAGATAAGGAAAACATTGTGAAAAAAGAATATTTGATACTGATCGCACTCATCCTTTTGTTAAGTGCATATTTAATTTTTAACAAAGAGAGCACTGACCACTATACACTGCCCCGGATTATAGAAATGACACCGGATAAGATCACAAGCATTGCGATATCAAATAAAAAAGATACCGTTGTTCTTGTCAAAAAAAACAAGCAATGGTTCATCGAAAAAGAAAACCACCTGGCGAACTCAGTGGCTGTTGATAATATTATCGATGCATTAAACGGCTTAAAATTATCTGCTCTTGTATCACAGAAATCCGACCTGAAAAGGTATGAACTTGACGATGAGAAAAAAATTACTGTAAAAGTATTTGAAGGGGCCACACCTGTCTTTGAATTTGCCATGGGAAAAACTGCTCCAACCTACAATCACACCTTTATTATGCTTGGAAATGACACCAACGTTTATCATGCCAATGGCAGTTTCAGGTCTTATTTTGAAAAATCAAAGCAGGATTTCAGAGATAAAAAGGTATTGGAATTCAAAGAAAAATCCATTAAACGCTTTACCATCAAAAAAGACGGGTTATCCAAAACTTTTTTTGCCAGAGAAGAAAATAAAGATCCGGCTGTTTTTTGGTATTCAAAAGACGGTTTAAGCGTTGACAAGGATGCTGTTTCCAACCTTTTGTCAGTCCTTTCATTTTTGGAGTGCAAAAAATTTCTTAATCAGAACGATAAGACAAATTTAAAAAAAGAAACACCGCTATGTCAAATTGAGTTGGAAAACGATACAATAATGACAGTTTCACTTATCAAATCAAAAGATCAGGAAAACTTTTCAGGCATTTCATCCATGAACGAGGATGCATTTGAATTAAGCGCGTTTAATGGCAAAGAGATTGTATCAAATATAGATACGCTTTTAGGCATAAAAAAGGAAGATAATGAAACTGAATAACTATCTGTAAATTAAAAGAAAAAAAATCATGTCAAGTTTACATGCGTTCATCCTGTATCTTTATTTTTTTATCATTTTTTTTCTGACCTATTTTTGATATATATTTAGATACGATCATATTACACTACAGGAAAAATCTTTTTTTTAGTCAATAATCGCAGACCATCCTACTTTGAGTGTAGAAAGTGAATGTTGTACGATGAATGATAAAAAACAAAAACCATACTCTTTGGAAGAAAAATCAAATAAGCTAAAGCAATTGGTCGCTCGGTATCAAGCCTCTTTTGAAAATTCCAGGGACGCCATGAATATTTTTTCGATGGATCGCAGAATCCTTGATGTTAATAACAGCCTGTTGCAATTGAGCGGGTACACAAGAAAAGAGCTTTTATCCATGCATCTTTCTGATCTGTACCCGCAAGCATTGAGTACGAACAGCGAGCAACGATTCAAGGATCTTATACAAGAAGAAAAACTTCCCTTATTCGAAACCTTTCTTTTAACCAAAGACAACAAAAAAATACCCGTTGAGATAGCCGTCACCTTTTTAGAACACTGGAAAGATGAAACCCGGGTCTGCCAGGGAATTATAAGAGATATTTCCCAAACTAAAGCCGTATTAGCCAAGCTTAAAAAGAGTGAAGAAAAATACCGAGGCTTGATCGAAAATCTTGACGTGGGCATATCCCGATCCACGCCTGGACCCGATGGGCGATACATTGAAGTAAATCAAGCACTGGTCGACCTTTTGGGGTACTCAAAAAAACAATTATTTAAGTCCAATATCTTTAAGTTCCACAAAGACTCTGACAAAGCCGACTCCCTTTTTAAAGAGATCAGGTCCAAAGGAGGGGTTCGGGGCAAAGAAATTCACCTTGTTCATAAAAAGGGTCCCAGCGTTATTGTATCTTATACGGGAAAAGCGATAAAAAATGCCAAGGGCGATATCCTCTATATAGATGATATTATAGTTGACATGACCTCAAAAAAAACAATTGAAGAAGAAATCCAGAAAAATGAAAAATTAAAATCAATTGGCGCGCTTGCAGGTGGCATTGCCCACCATTTCAATAATATCATGACCGGTCTTTTTGGTAATATTTCTCTGGCAAAAATGGAACTATCTGCTCAGAACCCGGCGATTCCCTATTTAGTAAATGCAGAAGAATGCATGCAGGAAGGCATCGCTTTGACCAAACAACTGCTGACCTTTGCCAAGGGTGGCGACCCTATCAAAGAGAACATCAAGATATCCGGTATTCTGAAAGATGCGGCTCTCTTCAGTCTTTCCGGCAGCAATATCAGATTAAAATTCACTTTTGAGAAAGAGTTGTGGCAAATAAAGGCGGACAAAAGCCAGATCAGTCAGGTTATCTCCAATATTGTCATGAATGCCAGACAGGCAATGGCCAGTGGCGGAGAACTTTCCATACATATTGAGAAATCTGATTTTTTAAAAGATAATTTGTTAACGATTTCCAAAGACCAATACCTGAAAATCATTATTTCAGATAACGGATCTGGAATGCATCAAAAAGATCTTGAACGAATATTTGACCCCTATTTTACCACGAGAAAAGACGGCAGCGGCATGGGGCTTTCAATATGCTACTCCATTATCAAAAAACATGATGGTCATATTTTTGTCACATCCCAGGTTGGAACCGGAACAACTATAACAATCTACCTGCCCGCTTTAACAACTCAAACGGTAAAGGAAACATCCATGCAGATATCTGAATCTGAAACCGCTTTTGACGGAAAACATAAAATTTTAGTAATGGACGACGAAGAGCACATTCGAATACTGTTAAAAAAAATGCTGGAAAAGTTTGAATACCATGTTGAACTGGCAAAGGACGGGGAAGATGCCATTCAATTATATAAAGCTCTTGTTGAAAAAAATCAAACACCGGATCTTGTTATCATGGATCTGACCATCCCCGGTGGCATGGGTGGCAAAGAAGCAGCAAAAAAACTTCTGGAGTTTGACCCAGGGGCTAAAATTGTTGTTTCCAGCGGATATTCCACTGACCCGATTATGGCCAATTTCAAAGCATTTGGTCTAAAAGGAATTATTCCCAAGCCCTATCGAATGGAAGAACTAAAAACATCGGTAAAAGAAATTCTATCACAATAATATAACCCCATCACCCCTGCCCCCCCACTTTGATACCACCTTTATCCCCTATCGTTCTAAAACAGAATAACTCCCTTGTAATCATTAGATTTTCTTCTCATTCTGAAACTATACCTCTGGCATTAAAAACGATACTCCACTTCACTACCACTTAACGAAATCAACTCAAATCCTTTATTCATAAGAAATATCATACTTTTTTAAATTTTTCTCTTGACTTACCTTTGAATTTTCGCAAAAGTGTGGGCCAGGGTGGTGGAAAGTGGAGAGTTAAATTATAATTTAACTAAGGCTTAAATAAGTGTTTCGATCAAGTTCCTATCATACAATCGATACTAAAGGACGGGTCATTATACCGGCCAGATTCAGGAATATCCTGAAAACCGATGCGGTTTACGGTGTTGTTGTCTCAAATATGGATGATTGTTTGTATGCTTATACCTTTACCGAATGGGAAAAACTTGAAAAACGTATCCTGGCAGCAAAAAGTGGTGCAATGTCAAATCTGAGACGTTTTTTTCTAGGAAACTCCTGCGAGTGTTATTGCGACAAACAGGACCGTATCCTAATCCCAAAGAATTTAAGGGAATATGCCCAGCTTGAAAAAGACATTGTCCTTGTTGGAAATCTGGATCGGATCGAGATCTGGTCACGAACCAAATGGGAGGATGTTAACAAGCAGATGGAGCTGGAACTAAAAAAAGAGGAAGTAAAAGAGGAAAGAGCTTTCCTAGGATTGTAAAAAATGGGATTTGAGCATACGTCGGTAATGCCTCAGCAGGTGCAGGAGCACCAGAATTTAAGACCCGGAAGCATTTGTGTGGATTGCACGCTGGGTGGCGCTGGACATGCGCTTGAGACCATTAAGGCAATTCTTCCAAATGGAAAACTGATTGGGATCGATCAAGATCGGGATGCCATTGAACATGCCCAAAAAAAACTGGGCCCGTACAAAAAAAATATACACTTGTTCCATAACAATTTTAGCGAACTTCCAACGCTTCTCAATTCAATCGGAATAACAAGTGTTGATTCCATACTCCTTGATTTAGGCTTTTCACTAAACCAACTGACACAAGGAAAACGCGGATTTAGTTTTAACAAAAGCGAACCATTGGATATGCGAATGGATATTCGAAACGATTTAACAGCATCGGACATTGTCAATTCATTCTCTGAGAGTGAACTTGTAAAAATGTTTTTTTCATTTGGCGAAGAAAAATTTTCCCGTAGGATTGCAAAAAAAATCATTACCCTTCGCGATGAAAAACCCATTGAAACAAGCATGGAGCTTGCTGAACTTGTCACCTCTGCCATCCCTGCAAAAGTCCGCCACAGCCAGCGTATTCATCCGGCAACACGAATTTTTCAAGCCTTGAGGATTGCCGTCAATCAAGAGTTGTCCCGACTGGAAACCTTTATGGAAAAGGTTCCGTCTCTTCTTACTAAAGATGGTCGGCTTTGTGTTATTTCGTTTCATTCTTTAGAGGATCGGATCGTTAAAAAAGCGTTGAGAAAATTTGAGCAGGGCTGTACCTGCCCTAAAGAGTTGCCCCGGTGTCTATGCGGATTTGTCCCAATAATGAAATCAATTTTCAGAAAACCATTAATCGCGACTGAAGATGAAACCGGCACCAACCCCATGGCAAGAAGTGCCAAGCTTCGGGTGGCTAAAAAACTATAAAAGCAAAAATTAAAATCAGAACCGGTAATTTATTAAAATATGACAATAAAAAATAACATATCAAAAAAAACGAGCCCACCCCAAAGTGCCGGGTTCCGTTGGATCATTGTCATATCTATTATTTTTTGCGAACTGCTTGCCTATACCTGGGTCAGAACGGAAACAACCCAGACCATGCTTCGCATCTCAAAGGCCGAACGTAATTTAATTAAAAATCAGAGCTACCATACAGCTTTAGTCCTGGAAATAGATCGATTAAAATCCGAAGACAGAATTACACGGATTGCCACATCCCGACTAAACCTGTTCAAAGACTCAGGAGATAGCACATACTACCTTTCAAAGGACCCCATTTAATGGCTGCAAAAAAAAACAAGAGCATTAAACAACGCATTATTATTGTACAGGTGCTGTTTTTTGCCTTGATTTTTATTTTGGGTGCCAGATCTTTTGATATTCAGATTTTCAAGTCCAAAGAGTTGACCCGGAAAGCCCAGAAAGATTATTCACAAGCGATTACCATAAAAGGGGAGAGGGGACAAATCTTTGACAGGCAAATGAACACGCTTGCCACAAGTGCCGGAGCTATATCCATCAGCGCCAGTCCCGTTAAAATAAAACAGTCCGGAATTGTGGCAGAAAAATTATCACCCATTCTGGGAATAAGCAAAAGCAAATTACAAAAAAAATTATCCTCAAATCGTATGTTTACCTGGGTTGCGAGAAGTGTTTCACCGGCCCAGGCGGATCAGATTAAAAAATTACATATTAACGGCATCTATTTTGAGGATGATTTTAAACGATTTTATCCCCAAAGAGATTTAGCGGCCCAGGTATTAGGGTTTACCAATGCCGAAGATTCAGGACTTGAAGGTCTTGAATTTAATTATAATTCTATTCTGGAAGGCGGTACCGTTAAATTTAATGTCATCAAAGACGGCAATGGCCGTGTATTTGACATCGATAAAACAAAAAGAGCACAACTCCGGGGTAAATCCATTGTTTTGACCCTCGATAAAAAAATTCAGTATTTGTCTGAAAGAGTTCTTGAGACCACAGTAAAAAAACACCGGGCAAGCTCTGGTATGGCGCTTGTGATGCAACCTATTACGGGCGAATTATTATCGATAGCTCATTATCCCCGGTTTAATCCGAATAATTTTACAAAATTTAACGAAACCGTTTTTAGAAACCGGGCAATCACCGATGCATTTGAGCCCGGATCTACCATGAAAGTCTTCACAGCTGCGGCCGCCCTTGAAAAAGGATTTCCACCAAAACATATCTTTTATTGTGAAAACGGTTCTTATAAAATCGGCACCTATACCATTAAAGACACCCATCCGCATGAGTGGCTGTCGATCAACCAGATCATCAAATTTTCGAGCAATATCGGTGCTGCAAAAATCGTTGAAACCATTGGAGACAAAGCACTTTATGATCATTTGATCGCTTTTGGTTTTGGCAATAAAACACGTATTGGTGTTCCAGGAGAAACAAACGGGTCTCTAAGGCCCTATCGCAAATGGTCGAGAATTGATGCCGGTGCCATATCCTTTGGCCAGGGGATTTCAGTTTCCGCCCTGCAATTGCTCAGCGCTATCAGTGCCATTGCCAACGGTGGCATATTGATGAAACCCATGCTGGTCAAAAAAGTCATCTCCAATACAGGGGAAACATTACGTGTTTATCGGCCCGAAGCCATTCGTCAAGTTGTTTCGGCAAGAACGGCCATGCAGGTAAAACAAATGATGAGCCTTGCGGTTGCCGAGGATGGAACTGGAACCAAAGCGGCCATGGACGGATATACGGTCTGTGGGAAAACCGGCACTGCACAAAAAGCACTTAAAAATAAAAAAGGATACTCTAAAAGCAAATATATTTCCGTCTTTGCAGGGTTTGCCCCAAAAGATGATCCCAAACTTGCTATCCTTGTGGTCGTGGATGAACCTCAAAATCAATACTATGGCGGAGATGTTGCAGCCCCTGCCTTTAAAAATATTATGGCAGAGGCCTTTAATTATTTAAATATCCGACCTGCTAAAAATGAATCCATGATCGCCATGTTCAATAAGGAAAAAACAAATTGAAACTGTCTGATCTCATCAAAGACTGTGAACCCGTATTGCCGCCTTCCGTGGAGTCTGACCCGGCATCTGAATTGGCATCTGAATTGGCATCAAATTGGACAGATACAACGAACATAACTTCAATTACGTCCGATTCCCGGCAGGTAAACCAGGGCAGCCTCTTTATCGCAGTCAAAGGCCTTGCAGCGGATGGGCATGATTATATTGAACAGGCATTTAATAATGGTGCAATGGCAGTTGTTGCCCAAGAGAATATGCCTACACCAAATTCAGATAAAAAAGATAAGGTGATTAGGGTAAAAAACTCCAGGCTGGTCATGGCGCAAATTGCAGCAAATTTTTATGGTCATCCTTCTAAGGACATGACGCTTATAGGCATCACCGGTACAAATGGAAAGACAACAACCAGTTTCCTGGTTGAAAGCATTTTGGAAACTGCAGGATTTCCCACCGGAGTCATCGGAACTGTGAATATCCGCTATAATGGAAAAACCTTTGACACTCCTGTGACGACACCAGACTCCATTGACCTTCAAAAAACACTTCACCAGATGAAAAATGCCGGTGTCACCCATGCAATTATGGAAGTCTCCTCCCACGGCCTGGATCTAAACAGGATTGATTTTTGTCACTTTGATGCAGGCATATTCACTAATCTGACCCAGGATCACCTGGACTATCACAAAGACATGGACGACTATTTTGACTGCAAAAAAAGGTTTTTTACCAACTTTTTAGGACCCCGCATATTAAGACCGGACACAAAAAACAATGTGCCCATTGCACCGGCAATCGTTAATATTGATAACCCGTATGGAAAACAATTAATTGATTTACTCCCCTATAAAACGATTTCAATCAGCACTCAAAAAAAGGCCGACCTTTTTGCACAAGATACCAAAGATGATATAAATGGACTATCTGCTCACATTTGCAAAACCGATGGTGGATTCAACTTAAAATCAGATCTTACCGGGACCTTTAACCTGGAAAATATTCTTTGTGCCGTTGGCGTTGCCCATGCCCTTAAAATCGATAATGCTTTGATTCAAAAAGGCATTGAGAACTGCCACACGGTTCCTGGCCGGCTTGAAAAAATCAAACCGGCTCTGTTAAGCGAATCGGCCGAATCAAAATGGGACCGGTTCATGTTTGTTGACTATGCCCATACCCCGGATGCTTTAGATTCAATTTTGCTTACTCTAAAACAGCGGGCACCCAAAAGACTGATCACAGTATTTGGTTGCGGTGGAGATCGAGACAAAACAAAACGCCCTTTGATGGGACAAATTGCCTGCAAACACAGCGATATAGCAATTGTCACCTCCGATAACCCGAGAACCGAGAATCCCGACAGTATCATTGATGATATAAAGACAGGTTTGGAGAAATTTAACGCTCTTTCCGAAACAGATGTGATCTTAGATCCATATGTCAAAGGATACCTGGTTGAAGTTGATCGTCAAAAAGCTCTTGAAAATGCTGTATTTCTTTCAAAACCGGGTGATATCATCGTCGCGGCCGGCAAGGGTCACGAAACCTATCAGATTACAAATACAGGCACCATCCATTTTGACGACAAAGAAGAATTGATTAAGGCTGCACAGCAGTTCGCAGAACAATTTATCCCAATCCCCTGGCCTATAAAAGATCTTGAAAAAGCGTTACAGACTAAAGCTGTATTCACGGCCAAAGCAACAAATCAGATATTCACCGGCATTTCAACCGATTCCAGATCCATTAAACAAACCCAGGTTTTTCTTGCGTTAACCGGTGATACTTTTGATGGCCATACCTTTGTTATTGATTTGATTAACTGCGGAATCAAGGCATTTGTAGTCAATATTTTTTTTTGGGATAACTTTTCAAAACAAAACCAGGATGCAATAAAACAAAAAGATCTGATATTTTTTATTTGTGATAATACATTAACCGCTCTTGGACGATTAGGACGTTACCAACGCCTTCGTTCCAATGTGAAGGTGTTGGCCATTACAGGCTCCAGCGGAAAAACAACGACCCGGAAAATTTGTGAGGGTATCTTTAAATCAAGATTCCATACCCATGCAACCTGTGGCAACCTGAACAATGAAATCGGACTGCCCCAAACATTACTACAGCTTTCAAGAGCACATGAATGGGCCATTGTGGAGATGGGAATGAACCATCCGGGTGAAATCTCAAGGCTTGCACAAATAGCCCTTCCTGATATTGCCATGGTTTTAAATACTGCCTATGTCCACCTGGAAGGTCTTGGCAGTGTTGAAAATGTGGCCGGAGCCAAATCTGAAATTTTCGAAGGGGTTCAAAAAAACGGTACGGCCATACTCCCCTTAGACGACCCGAGATTTCCCATCCTTGAGGCCTGTGCCAAAAGAAACAGCAACATTAAAACCCATCTGTCCTTTGGAGCAAAACAAGGATCAACCATTCATGCTGAACACATCAATACAGATGAAACAAGTGTTGAATTTCGTGCACAAATCGATGGGATTTTAAGTCAATTCTCAATCCATTCCCCAGGGGTATTCATGGTGGACAATTGTCTGGCTGCCATCCTTGCCGCAAGATGTGCCGGTATCAGCGTGAAAGAAATAACATCCGGCCTGAACGCGTTTTCTCCGGTTCCAGGACGTATGGAGATCACAAAATTAAATAAATACATTACATTGATGGATGATACCTATAATGCTAACCCCTCTTCGGTTGCAAAGGCCCTTGAAACCTTAAAAACAGTGAGCAAAGGCAATAACAGTATTGCGGTGCTTGGGGACATGCTTGAACTTGGGGACATATCAGATCAGCTTCACAGACAAATTGGAAAAACTGTCGCGCTCAATAACGTTTCACATCTCTTTGTTTTCGGAATTCAGGTAAAACATATAATTACCGGTGCACTGGAAAACGGAATGAAAGAAAACCAAATTTTTCACGGCCAAAAAGATGAGATTGCAAAAAAGGTGTTGGAAAATGCAAAAATTGCCACCTGGGTTTTGATAAAAGGATCTAGGGGCATGACCATGGAACAGGTTATACAAAAGCTGCAAACATCACAACAATCAATCTTTAAAGGAGACAAATGATGGTAAGTCAGACACAAAAGGCTACTGATAGCCGCATCACTCATGACAGAAGAAAATTCACCTATACGGCCTATTCTCCGGAAAGACGATCCGGAATCAATCGCAGGTCTCAAGCAAATAAAATCAACGGAAAGGTGGCTTAAGGTTATCGCATATGCTGTTTAAATTTTTATATCCATTTCATGTTGACCTAACTTTCTTAAATATCTTCCGGTATATCACGTTCAGGACGATATACGGAGGTCTTACAGCATTTTTGATCTGTTTAATTTTAGGTCCTTTTGTCATTAAAAAACTGACCCGGATGCAAATCGGACAAATCATTCAGACCGATGGCCCCAAAACACATATGGGTAAACAAGGTACCCCCACCATGGGCGGTATTTTAATTTTGTTTTCAATTTTCTTAACCACGGTTATATGGGGAAATCTATCCAACCATTATGTAAATATTTTTTTATTGGCGCTTATCCTTTTTGGATTTATCGGATTTATCGATGATTATCTTATGCAGGTAAAAAAAAGGAATATGGGATTCACGGCCAAAGGAAAACTTCTCATTCAAGTTCTTTTTGGTTTGATCATCAGCTACCTGATCTATCTGTGCCCGGATTTTGATTCGACATTGACCATTCCATTTTTCAAAGACGTGTCACCGGACCTTGGCATCTGGTACATCCCCTTTGCCTGCCTTGTAATTGTCGGCACCTCCAATGCCGTCAATCTGACCGACGGCCTGGATGGCCTGGCCATCGGTCCCTATATCGTTGCCAGTGTTACTTACATGTTCTTTGCATATGTCGCAGGTCACTCCCAGATATCCGAATATCTTCAGATAAGGCATATTGCCTTTGCAGGCGAGATGTCCGTTGTCTGCGGCACTCTTGCCGGTGCAGGGCTTGGTTTTTTGTGGTTTAATGCCCACCCTGCACAAATATTTATGGGAGACTCAGGGTCGATTCCATTAGGTGGCGTATTAGGCACCATTGCCGTGATTACAAAACAGGAAATTTTACTTCTAATTGTCGGCGGACTTTTTGTTATTGAGGCCTTGTCCGTCATCATCCAGGTCGGCTACTTTAAAGCGACCAAAGGAAAACGGGTTTTTCGCATGGCCCCGCTACACCATCATTTTGAATTAAAAGGATGGCCGGAGTCAAAAGTCATTGTAAGGTTCTGGATTGTGTCTATCACCCTTGCATTAATCTCATTGAGCACATTGAAAATCAGGTAAAATGATCAATATCTCACAGCCATATTATCTTGTTGCAGGCCTCGGTGCATCAGGCCTTTCCATGGCCGGATTTTTAAAGTCAAAAGGAAAAAAAGTCATTGCAACTGACATTGATGCATCGAGAACAAAGGCTGCTGAAGAACTCAATGCCCTTGGTATTGAAACCCAGATCGGGTTTCATGATCAAAAAACATTTAATAGTGCCGCATTTATCGTGCCCAGTCCCGGCATCCCCCTGACAAATAAATATATAAAAACAGCCCTTGAAAACGGCGTTAAGCTTTCCTGTGAACTGGATATTTTTTCAACATACAATACGCTGCCAATAATAGCGATTACCGGCACAAACGGAAAAACAACCACCACGACCCTGATTGGAGACATACTGCGCCAATGCGGCAGACAGCCCTTTGTGGGGGGTAACATCGGCACCCCTTTGATTGAACAACTTATGATTAAAAAGACCAATAATATTAATGATATTATTGTCGCTGAGATTTCAAGCTTTCAACTGGATATAGCCACCCGGTTTAAACCGGATATTGCACTGTTGCTAAACATTTCCGAAGACCACCTGGATCGCTATGACAGTTTTCAAGACTATGAAGACTCCAAATGGAGTATTTTCAAAAATCAGACATCTGAAGATACAGCCGTCATCAATGCAGGCATTGATAATTTTGATATAAAATCAGAACAGCTTAATTCAAACATTGTTTCTTTTTCATCCCGACAGGATGTACGGCACACCCTGAGTGCAAGCATTCTACAGGACAGCATTCAGGTAAAAACAAACACCATTCATCAGGTTATTGAAACCGGCGGGTTTAAAGAACTTTGCGGCGTTCATAATCATGAAAATATGGCGGCGGCAATTTTAGCTTGCCTGGGTGCCGGTTGTAATATCAACGATATTTCAAAGGGCCTGGTGACCTTTAAGAATCTTCCCCATAGAACCGAATGGGTTCGGGACATCAATGATATCTCATTTTATAACGATTCAAAAGCCACAAACACCGATGCTGTTATCCGGGCGCTTGATTGTTTTGAACGCCCCATTATCCTGATCCTTGGCGGCCGTGAAAAAGGAACTGATTTTTCATTGTTGGTTGCTGTGGTTCAAAAAAACGTTAAAGCCATTATGGCCATTGGAGAATCCAAGGGCCAGATTAAAAACACTTTTGAAACCCTTTGTCCGGTATTTGAAACCCGGACAATGAAAGAAGCGGTCAATACGGCGTTTATTCAAGCTACAAATAGAGATGTGGTCCTTTTATCCCCGGCCTGTGCAAGTTTTGACATGTATGACAACTATGCCCACAGGGGAGATGATTTTAAAACCCATGTAAATGAACTTGAGAAAATTTAAATGAACCGGAACACCAGACAATTACATCCCTTTTTCAGCGAAAAGAGCATTCTTTTCCCGGTTATCCTTTTATCCGGGATCGGTATTATCATGGTTTATTCAGCAAGCTCTTCCATCAGCCTGGAAAATCATAACACCTTGTTTTACTATATGAAAAAACAGGCCTTGTTTTTTATTATCAGTATGTGTGTCATGTTTGTAACCGCATCTTTTCCTTATAAATTATATAAAAGCATTTCCTATATTATTCTATTTTGTGCCATTGGCCTGCTCATTGCCGTATTAGTACCGGCACTGAACATTAAAGCCGGTGGTGCAAACCGGTGGTTGAACCTTGGTGGATTCATCTTTCAACCGGCAGAGTTCGCAAAATTAGCACTGATCCTGTTTCTTGGTTACTCCCTGTCAAAAAAACAAGAACTGATAAAATCATTTTCAGTGGGATTTATCCCCCATGCGTTCACCTATCTTCTCTTTGCCTGTCTGATTCTTATCCAGCCTGATTTTGGAACGGTTGTTGTCCTGGGGATAATCACCTGGGGAATGATGTTTGTTTCCGGTGTTAAAATCCTTCACCTTTTATCCCCTGCGCCCCTGTTGCTGCCGATTTTCTATTTTTTTGTTTACAAGGTACCGTATCGTTTGGATAGAATTCTTGGATTCTTAAACCCCTGGGATGATCCTTACAATACAGGATACCAGATCACCCACTCTTTAAAGGCCTTTGGTTCCGGTGGCATCTTTGGGAAAGGGATTGGGCTCGGCATGCAGAAAATGCATTATTTACCGGAACCATACACGGATTTTATCTTTTCCATTATTGGAGAAGAACTGGGACTTATTGGTGTCTTTGCCGTTCTCTGCCTGTATCTTATCCTGTTTGTTAAAGGTATGAATATTGCCAAAACAAGTAACAATTTATTTGGGGCAATCACAGCCGCAGGCTTAACCATGTATGTCGGTGTGCAGGTTGTCATTAATACCGGCGTGGCGTTGGGACTATTACCAACAAAAGGATTGACCCTTCCGTTCATCAGTTATGGCGGAACCTCTCTGGTCGTGAATATGGCGGCCATGGGAATCTTAATGAACATTGGAGCATCAAGTAATGATGAACAATAGACTCAATATCATCATCGCCGGCGGAAAAACCGGTGGTCACCTCTTCCCGGGAATTGCTGTGGCCCAGGCCCTGGCTGAAATCACACCCAGGGTTCGTTTTTTGTTTGTAGGCACCGATGCACCTTTTGAATCACAGATGCTTGAGAAATATGGGTTTGTACACAAAAGTATTGTTTCAAAGCCAATTAAAGGCGGCAGCATCCCGGCCAAGCTGTTTTCCGTCAGCCTGATCTTTATCTCTCTTATCCAGTCAATGATAATTTTAAAAACCTTCAAACCAGGCTTTGTTCTGGGTGTGGGCGGTTTTTCATCCTTTGCTGTTGTTCTGGCAGCCTGGATAATGAGAATCCCAACTGCCATCCAGGAGCAAAACGCCATCCCCGGTGTGACCAACCGGATGCTGTCTCGATTTACCAACACCATTTTCACAGCATTTAAAAAAACAAAAGGCCTGGCAAATAATACTAAAGTCAAATATGTCGGTAATCCTGTAAGAAGAACAAGCATGGCAGATAAAGAGGACAAAAAAGAACTTAAATATTATACACAAAAAAAATTCACCATCCTTGTTACCGGTGGAAGCCAGGGTGCCGGCAGTATAAATAATGCCTTTATTGACGCTGTGTCATTGATGGAAAACCCGGGACAATACAATATCATTCATCAGACAGGCAAGACAGATGAACAACAGGTTCAAAAACGATATAGACAAATAAAGGTTGAGGCCGATGCAAGTGCTTTTTTTGATACAATGCCCCAAATACAACAAAAAGCAGATCTTGTTATTACCCGTGCCGGTGCCGGCACCGTTTTTGAGCTTTGTACCCGGGAGCTTGCTGCCATTTTAGTGCCCTTTCCCCATGCTGCTGATAATCACCAGATGCATAATGCCAAAGCATTGGAAAATCAAGGTGCGGCCATCGTTATCAAGGATAAGGATCTGACAGGAGAAAATCTTAAACAAACCATTGAAGAATTGGCCAATGATAAAGAACGACTTAAAGCAATGGCAAAACGGCTGCAAAGTTTAGCCATGCCTGATGCTGATAAAAAAATAGCCATCCATATTTTAAACACAATGGGATTAAAGGCGTAAATATGTATCAAAAAGACTATCATATTCATTTTGTGGGGATTGGCGGTATCGGCATGAGCGGTATTGCAGAAATGCTGTTAAACTTAGGCTATACAGTTACAGGTTCCGATCTCAAGCTGTCCGGTATTACCAAACGGCTGGAACAAAAAGGGGGAACGATCTTCCAGGGCCATAAAAAAGAACAGGTCGCCACCGCAGATGTCGTGGTTACCTCTTCTGCCATTGCATCTGAAAACCCGGAAGTGATCCAGGCCAGGGAATTATCCATTCCCATCATTCCAAGAGCGGAAATGCTGGCCGAATTGATGCGGATCAAATATTCCATTGCCGTGTCCGGCGCCCATGGAAAAACATCAACGACAGCCATGATTTCTCATATCCTCAATACTGCAGGGCTTGACCCGACAGTCATTATTGGTGGCCTGCTCAAGGGACTTGATACAAATGCCCTGCATGGCAAAGGTGATTTCATTGTTGCAGAGGCAGATGAGAGCGACGGATCATTTTTAAAATACTCTCCCGCCATTGCAGCGGTTACAAATATTGATCTTGAACATCTGGATTTTTACAAAGACATCGAAGATATAAAAGATAAATTTGTACAATTTATTAACTCAGTCCCCTTTTACGGGCTTGCCATCCTTTGTCTGGACAATGAACATATCCAGAATATCCTGCCAAGAATCAAAGTGCGCCATACAACTTTTGGTATGACAGCCCAGTCCGATCTCCAGGCAAGAGAAATTAAATTTAAAAACGGAAAAAGTATTTTTAGCGTTTTTCACCATGAAAAGAAACTGGGTATTGTCAATTTGAACATTGCCGGCAGGCACAACATCTCCAATGCCCTTGTAGGTGTTGCCACAGGGATTGAACTTAATATTGCGTTTAAAACAATTAAAAAAGCACTTGAAAAAATAGACGGAGTAAAACGCCGTCTTGAAATCAAAGGCGAAAAAAAACAAATCCTGGTCATGGATGACTATGGTCACCATCCAACCGAGATTATTGCGACCCTTGAGGCTGTCAGAGAAAGCTATAAAGAAAAAAGATTGATCGTTGCTTTTCAACCCCATAGATACACAAGAACAAAGGGCTTGTTTGACGAGTTTACAAGGGCTTTTTATCAATCGGATATCTTGATTGTGCTTCCCATTTATGCGGCAAGCGAAAAAAAGATTGAGGGTGTGAATGCCCAGGTCCTGTGCGAAGGAATAAAAGCGCATGGACATAAAGATGTGAGTCACGCCCCTGATTTTAACCAGGCATTGTCCATGATTACCCATAAAGTCAGGCCCGGAGACCTTGTTTTGACACTGGGGGCGGGAGATATCTATCAACTAGGCGAAAAGCTGGTGGACATTTTATAAAAGGCAGACCAATTAAGGAGACCACATTAAGGTTACAAAATGAACAAGACTAAAGACCACGCATATTCAACACTGATTCAGGAATTCAAGCTCCTGATCAATGAACCGTTGAAAAAATATACCTCCTTTAAAATCGGAGGGCCTGCTGATCTTATTGCTCTGCCTAATGACAAGGACCAATTAATACGATTGATTACCAAAGCTTACAATATGGATATTCCAATATCCATTTTTGGCGGCGGAACCAATCTTCTGATATCAGACAAAGGCATCCGGGGGCTTGTCATTTTTACCCGCCATTTAAAATCAGGCATTCGGTTTAAGCATTTGAACCCAAAACAAACCCTTGTTTTTGCCGATGCAGGGGAACGTATGGCAAGCGTTTGTCGTTTTGCCTTAGATAACTGCCTTTCGGGTATTGAATTTGCCGCCGGCATTCCCGGAACCCTTGGCGGAGCAATGATGATGAATGCCGGAACACCGGATGGGCAATTATCAGACATTGTAGCTTCCATAGAAATATTAAACAAAAAGACACTCACCATTGAAACTCTGGAAAAGCAAAACATTGATTTTTCATACCGCAATCTTGAATTAAACAGCATAATCTTAGGCACATCTCTGTTGCTGCGACAAGCCGATCCTGTGGATGTCAAATCGGTCTTTCAAACAAATCTTGAAAAAAAGCAAAAAACACAGCCGATCTCAGCAGCCAGTGCGGGTTGCTATTTTAAGAATCCGGATCAAGGCCCACCCGCCGGCAAGTTGATTGAAGATGCCGGGCTAAAAGGAAAAAAAATAAATGATGTCATGGTCTCAAAAGTTCACGCAAACTATATTGTGAACACCCATCAAGCAACATGCAAAGATGTTCTTTTGTTACAAGAATTTATCCAAAACGAGATATTTAAGAAATACCAGATTAAACTTGAAACAGAAGTGAGGGTCGAAGGTGAGAAGTAAAATCAAGCAAAACAGATATAAACCTGAGGTAAACGATGGCGGGGCAGCAGTTTTGGATTCCGGAACCACTATTGATGTTTTCCTTAAATGGATCATGCTGGTTGCGGGTATCAGTGTACTTAGTCTGGTATCTATTTTTGCCTATGACCTGGTCACCCAGTCTCCCCTGTTCAATGTCAAAAAAATTGACATTTCAGGCAACAACAGAGTTTTGGCAGATGAGATCATTGCCTTTGCTAACTTAGATGAGCCGCACAATATTTACAAACTCAACCTTTATTCTCTGGAAAAACGGATTGCTGACCACCCATGGATTGAATCCGCCTCAGTTAAAAGAAATTTTTCATCAAAGCTTTCCATTGCTGTTGTGGAACATGAACCCCTGGCCATTGTTAAGATTGAAAATATGGCTGATATCATTATTAATACCCAGGGCAGGCCATTTAAAGAATATGACCCAACGACAGATCATTTAGATACGCTGCCCGTGATCACAGGACTTGATCTGACCCGGGCTGACACACAATATATATATGATGGCATCCTGATCAATGCCATCATGAATTTTTTAAAAGTGGCTGATGTTGACATGGCCGTTTCAATTAATGCCCACAAACAAATGGGCATAACCATTGAAGCCAGAGATATTTTCAATAAAGTCAAATTAGACAATGAAACTACCATTCCCATAAAAATGGGGTTTGGCGACTATAAAATAAAATTAAAAAAAGCAAAAACAATAAGCGAGTATATTGATAAAAACTTTCCTGAAAAAACAATCATTGCCATGGATCTCTTTAATCTTCAAAAAGTATTTATCAAAACAACTCTTAATCAGACTGGACTCAACACTATAAAAAAGGGGGTCTAACTTGCAAGGTAATG
>JAKIUJ010000257.1 GCA_021647625.1 Desulfobacula sp. | reverse complement strand
TATTCAATGATTACGGTATTTTTCTACTATACCAAAAAAAAATAACAGTTCAAACACTATTTTTTCCAATATTTATATATTCCCTTCACAGATTAAACTTGAAAAAAAATTCAATAGCAATTATATATACACCTTCCGGCTGTGCAGCCGGGTATGGATTATTCTGATCGGTCGCCTCGTAACAGAAGACCATGAACCTCGTCAGATCCGGAAGGAAGCAGCGATAAGTGATCTCTTCAGTGTCGTGGATCGATCCCGGTCATGCAATTTTCCATTACCCTGTTGCCAGCCGGATCTTTTCTTTCACACCCCCTTCATTTTATATCTTGACATGTTTTCAAACAGACTTACTTTTCTGCCATAATTCTAAATATTAACTATTTAAAGATTACCGGGAACAGGAAAAAAAATTGGCAGCAGAAAAAAAAAAAAAGAATACCATTAAAAAGGACTCTCCACCATCTAAAGCTAAAAAAAGCAAATCTAATGCAGCTTCTAAGAAGAAGGATAAAGCAAAAGAATTACAAGAGCAGCTCACCTCAGAAAAAGAGCGTGTTTTAAGGCTTTCTGCAGAATTTGAAAATTATAAGAAAAGAAAACAACGCGAACTGGATGATTTTAAAAAGTTTGCTAATGAAACTGTTTTCAGAAATTTTTTGTCTGCTGTAGATAATCTGGAAAGGGCGATTGTGGCGGCTGAAGAAAACACAGATAAAGCCGGCCTGTTAGAGGGTGTAAAATTGACCCACAAGGATATTATAAAACTGTTTGAAACATTCAATGTAAAGTCTGTGGACGCTCACAACAAAGAATTTGATCCCAATTTCCACCAGGCTGTTACACAGGAAGAGACCGATGATTTTCCTGAAAAAACTGTCACCCAGGTACTTCAGAAAGGCTACCTGCTGCACGACAGATTACTCAGGCCTGCTATGGTTGTTGTCTCGAAAAAAGTTAAAAAAGAAACTGAAGAAACTAAAGAAAAATAAAGATATCTTGGAGGAAATGTAATGGGAAAAATAATCGGAATAGATCTAGGCACAACCAATTCATGCGTTGCAGTTATGGAAACAGGCGGCGAAGGTAAAATCATCACCAATGCAGAAGGTGGCAGAACCACCCCGTCAATCGTTGCGGTATCTGAAAATGGGGAGCGTATTGTTGGACAGACTGCAAAACGACAGGCAGTTACCAATCCGGAAAATACTATTTTTGGTGTCAAAAGGCTGATTGGTAGAAAATTTAATTCACAAGAGATTCAGAATGACATCCCAATTCTGCCTTATATAATTGAAGCAGCTTCCAATGGAGACACCCGAATCAACCTGAGAGGCAAACAACACAGCCCGGCTGAAATTTCTTCTTTCATCCTGTCCAATATTAAAAAAACGGCTGAGGACTATCTAGGTGAAGAAGTAACAGAAGCAGTCATAACCGTACCCGCCTATTTTAATGACAGTCAGAGACAGGCAACCAAAGATGCCGGAAAAATAGCCGGTCTTACAGTCAAACGAATCATCAATGAACCCACCGCAGCAGCACTGGCCTATGGCCTTGATAAAAAAGGGGAAGAAAAAATTGCCGTATTTGATTTGGGCGGCGGTACATTTGATATTTCAGTCCTTGAAATCGGAGATGGTGTTTTCGAGGTAAAATCGACTTCCGGTGATACCCATCTGGGTGGAGAAGATTTTGATCTAAGAATCATCGATTATATTGCAGATGAATTTAAAAAAGACCAGGGTATTGATGTCAGAGGCGATAAAATGGCTCTTCAACGTCTTAAAGAAGCTGCAGAAAAAGCAAAAATGGAACTTTCAACCTCCACTGAAACGACCATCAATCTGCCATTTATCACTGCAGACGCATCCGGCCCCAAACATCTTGATGTAAAACTCACCAGGGCAAAACTTGAATCTTTAGTTGCCGATCTTTTAGATAGATTGGAAGCCCCCTGCAAAAGCGCACTCAAGGATGCCAATTTAGGAGCCGGGGGTGTTGATGAGGTTGTATTGGTTGGCGGTATGATACGAATGCCGGCTGTCCAGGAAAGAGTAGAGAAAATATTTGGTAAAAAACCACATAAGGGTGTTAACCCTGATGAAGTTGTTGCCATGGGTGCAGCTGTCCAGGCAGGTGTTCTCCAGGGAGATGTCAACGATGTCCTCTTATTGGATGTCACTCCGCTTTCTTTGGGCATTGAAACCCTGGGCAGTGTCATGACCAAACTAATCGATAAAAACACGACCATCCCAACCAAGAAAAGTCAGGTATTTTCCACTGCGGCAGACAATCAACCGGCTGTTTCCATCCATGTTCTTCAGGGTGAAAGAGAAATGGCTGCTGACAATAAAACATTGGGTCAGTTTGAGCTTACAGACATTCCGCCCTCACCCAGAGGCGTACCTCAAATTGAAGTCTCTTTTGATATCGATGCCAATGGTATTGTCCATGTTGCTGCCAAAGATAAAGCAACCGGCAAAGAGCAATCCATTCAGATTACGGCTGCAAGTGGGCTGTCTGAAGATGAAATCGATAAAATGGTCAAAGATGCTGAAATGCATGCTGAAGGAGACAAAAAGAAAAGAGAGCTTGTCGATACCAAAAACAATGCCGAAGCCCTTGTTGATCAGACTGAAAAGACATTGAAAGAACATGGCGACAAGGTTGATGAAGAAACAAGAAAAAACATCGAGACCGCCTTAGAAGCGTTGAAACAATGCAAAGATTCAGACAACATTGATGAGATCAAAGAGAAAGTTGAAGCTTTGTCCCAGGCCTCCCATAAGCTTGCAGAAGTAATGTATCAGCAGGCTTCCCAAGAAGGTGAGCAGGGTGCTCCGGGTGCTGATGCCGGTGCTGCAGCGGGAAATGCACCTGCCGATGATGAGGATGTTGTCGATGCAGACTTTGAAGAGGTTAAAAAAGACAAATAGATTTCAATGAAAATATCATCTTCTTTATTATCAATGCATCGCGGTAGGCGATTACAGCTTCAGCGATTACAGCTTCAGCGACTACAGCTTCAGCATTGATGCCTTGAACCTGAAACCTTCATTAAATTTGTTATATCAGTACAAAAAGGTGTAAAACCTGTTGAATATCATCCTGCCGTGGTCTATAGTTGCCCACGGCAGGATTTTTATTTTTAATACGAGGCGCAAACGTTAGATGATTATCACCCAGATTTTGGCTGAAAATGCAAAAAAGTACAAAAATGATACTGCTCTTGTTGAGCGGTCACCAGATACGAACTCGCGCCGAAAAATCACATGGGAAAATTTCTTTCACACCTCCAACCAACTTGCCAATGCCCTTGCCAAAAAAGGTATACTAAAAGGTGACAAAGTTACCCAGTTGATGACCAACAGCCTGGAATGGCTCCCCATTTACTTTGGAATCCTGACCACCGGTGCCTGGGCAGTACCCTTAAATTTCAGATTTGAATCAGATAAAATTCTTTTATGTTCCAAGATTGCAGCATCCAGAGTATTTATCTTTGGTGAAGAATTTGTTGATAGAATAGAACCCATTAAATCCGAACTTGAAAAAAACATTGAACTCTGGATTTTTACCGGACCTGAAAATGAATGTCCGGACTGGGCCGTTCCCTTTGAAATTTTTATACAATCGGAATCAAAAGATCCCCTCCCTCAAGTTGAACTGAACATTGAAGATGATGCAGCTCTTTATTTTACCAGCGGCACAACCGGTGTCCCAAAGGCGGTTCTTTTAACCCATAAAAATCTTGAACATGCCTGCATTGTTGAGCAAAGCCACCACAAACAGACCAGGGACGATATTTTTCTTTGCATCCCTCCTTTATATCATACCGGTGCCAAAATGCACTGGATGGGAAGTTTTATGGTGGGTGGGAAATGCGTTCTATTGAAAGGGGTTAATCCCAAATGGATCATCGAAGCCGTATCTGAGGAATGTTGTACTATCGTATGGCTTCTGGTTCCCTGGGCCCATGATATCTTGATATCCATTGAAAACCATGAAATTGATCTTTCTAAGCACAAATTGTCACAATGGCGACTGATGCATGCCGGTGCCCAACCTGTACCACCCAGCCTGATTGAAACTTGGCAGAAATATTTTCCGGGCCAGGCCTATGACACCAATTATGGATTAACAGAATCCACAGGCCCCGGATGTGTTCATTTAGGCACCCAAAATGCTGAAAAAATCGGCCCCATCGGGCAACCTGGATTTTGCTGGGAAGCAAAAATTGTAGATAAGGTGGGCAATCATCTTTTCGGAAATGAATCCGGAGAATTGATTGTAAAAGGTCCAGGGGTGATGAAGGAGTACTATAAAAACCCCGAAGAAACTGCCAAAACAATCAAAAACGGATGGCTTCACACCGGTGATATTGCCCGGTATGACATGGATGGTTTCATATGGCTTGTTGACCGGAAAAAAGACATGATCATCTATGGCGGAGAAAATGTTTTCCCGGTTGAAATTGAGCATTTCTTTCAAAAAAACAAAAAAATTAAAGATATTGCCGTTATAGGCATCCCTGATGACCGACTGGGAGAGATTCCTGCCGGAATTATCAGTGTTAAACCGGGCTGCATTTTATGCGAAAGCGACATTATTGATTTCCAGCAGGAACTGCCCAGATATAAACAATTAAAAAAAATCTTTTTCGGAGATGTCCCTCGCAACCCCACCGGGAAAATCGAAAAACCCAAGCTGCGAAGAATCTATGCTGACGATAAACGGAAAGACATTCAAAAACTGCTTCGATAAAAAAGGGGGCAATGTTGGAAACCACTCAATCTAAAATAATTCGTTTTTTAATTCCTATTTTTTTTGTGTTTTGTTGGTCTGTTCTTATTTCTGGATACGCCTTTGCAGATCAGTCAGCAAAAAAAGAAGACAACCTTTTGACCATTGAAAAAAAATAC
>JAKIUJ010000256.1 GCA_021647625.1 Desulfobacula sp. | reverse complement strand
TATGGGTGCATTGGAACAGGCTCTGTTAAAAAGGGGGTTGCCACGTAAAATATTCGTCGATAATGGGAGCGCTTTTAGATCCAGGCAGCTAATGCATACAACCGCATCTTTAGGCATTGCCCTAATCTGGAAACGGGGATTTAATTCCCTGCCATCCTGAGGGGTTTTTTCCCAGCCAATTTCAGGATAAATGACCCGCCATCAATCTAATTCCCTCCATTTCATTCCCTTAAATTACTGGAAAAAATATCGCCACAGGAACCCGGAAAAAGCTAACAGAAATCGTGTTCTCCAGAAAATCAGAAACATGAAACAACAGCATCCGCCCAAACCATCAAAAACCATTGGTATTGCAAAGATGGACGCGAGGAAATCCAGCCTACAAAGCCTTTCCGGGCAATATTGGCTTGTGCCAACCGTTGCAAAGATGGACGCGGTAAAAATTTTTATCGCTACAGTACCAATCAATCCCTCATAATTGCAAAGATGGACTCGGGGACAAAGGAAGAATGTTTGTGTTACACAGGTCAAAATCCAAATAAATAAGGAGGGCAACATGATAAGAAAAAAAGTGCTTGCTCATGACCGGATTCGCAGCACAGGCAAAGGCTTTAGCTTCATCCCTCATCGTTTCTTGACAGATGGTTTTTTACAATCATTGAGCTGGCAGGAACTTACTCTTTATCTGTTTTTGGTATTGGCTTCGGACCGAAATGGGCTTTCCTTTTACGGTGACAGAACCATTTGCGCCACTCTGGGGCTCAAGGAAGGCGATTATATTTTTGCCCGGAGCAGTCTGATCCATAAAGACCTTGTCATGTATGACGGCACCTTGTTCCAGGTCCTTTCATTGCCAAAAAGCACTCATAAAGCGTAGGGAGGCGATCCAATGATAGACAGCCGAACTGTTTTTGAAATTCACCGGTTAAAAGAGATGCTGTTTTCCAAGCGGCAGATTGCCCAGACTTTAAATCTGGACAGGGGCACGGTTAAAAAATATCTCAAGCATCCGGATACAGCTTATAAACCAAGGAAGGTAAGGTCTTCAAAACTTGATCCATACCGGGAACTCATCAAAGAGATGGTAGCACAATATCCAAAGGTTAAGGCTCCCGTCGTATTGCGACAGATACACGATAAAGGGTTTGATGGAGAGATAACTATTGTCCGGGATTATCTCAAACACCTTAGACATAATGTTTATAAAGAAGCCTTTATCCGTTTTGAGTCCGGACCAGGTCAACAGATACAAATTGACTGGGGCCATTTTGGCAGCCTTGCATATGGGAATAGCTCAAGGAAGCTATATGCCCTGGCCGTAATTGAATCCCACAGCAGAATGCTTTATGTGGTTTTTACCCACAGTCAAAAACAAGAAACACTCCATCAATCTCTTGTTGAAGCCTTCAGTTATTTTGGAGGCACACCCAAAGAAATAGTCATGGATAATATGCTGACAGCAGTGACTGAACGTGTGGGGTCCATGGTCCGTTTTAACGAGTCATTTTTGAATTTTTTACGACCGTTTAGCATTACCCCTGTGGCTTGCAATATCAAGGCTCCCCATTAAAAAGGAAAGATCGAAAACAGTATTAAATATCTGCGATACAATTTTTGGCCCCTCAGGACGTTTACAGATTTGGATGATGTCAACCATCAGGTCCTGGCATAGCTTGATACCTCGGCCAATCAAAGACTGCACCAGACCACCGGAGAAAGGCCCGCCCATCGATTTGTAAAGGATGCCCTAAGGCCGTTGATAGATCCACTGCCTGACTTCCGGGAGACTGAGACACTGAAGGTATACAAAGATTTTGGCATCCGTTTTGACACAAATGTATATACGGTGCCGCCAAGACTGGTTGGCAAATCCATAACTCTTAAAGCGGATGCCAGGACACTATCTGTTTATTACAAAGAAAAGCTGGTGGCAAGCTATTTGAGAAACTGGAAAAAGCGAAAACGCATTGATCTACCATCCCACAGTGAACAGGTTCGCAAGCTCAGAAAAAAGGTGTTCATGGGTAAACAGATGATGGTGTTCATGTCATTGGGCCAGGAAGCCGTGGATTACCTTGAAAAACTTGCATATGCATCACAGCCGTTGAGAAAGACAGTAGACCGTCTGTTAATCTTAAATGATGACTATGGCACGTCATCGCTGATATATGCCCTGAAAAAGGCTCTAACACATAAACTCTACGGATTTGCTTATATCCAAAATATCCTCTATCAGGAAAGAACTCCAACAATCCGCCACCAGCCAGTGGCCTTAAAAGATGAAAATCTCAACAAAATCCGTCTACTAAAGCCCAATCTTGCTGACTATGATGCCATTGCACTGCAAAGGAGGAAAAAATAATGGATGCCGTAATTGATAAATTCAAATCACTTCGCCTGAAAAACTGTGCGCTGAATCTGGCCGATATTTTAGATCAAAGTGTCAGGAATAATCTATCGGTCCTTCAGACCATTGATCGACTGCTTGAAATCGAGATTGCCTGTAGGAAACAAGCCAGGATCATTTTAAGGTTCAAACAATCAAAGCTGGGAGAAAAAACAACCATAGACCAATTTGACTTCACCCACCATGAATCCCGGCAAAAACAAAAAAACCTGATTTTAAACCTGATGGATCTTGAGTTTATCCAGAATAAGAAAGATATTATCCTGATCGGCAATCCAGGCACAGGTAAAACCTTTATAGCCAGATGCATTGCCTATGCCGCCACCCAGGCAGGGATTAAAACCCTTTTTACAACAGCTATGGATATGATCAATCAGCTTGTTGCCGCAAAAACAGACCACACCTTGTTGAAAAAGCTGCAATACTATCAATCACAGGACATTCTTGTATGTGACGAAATCGGTTACCTTCCGTTGGGCAGGCAGGGATCAAACCTGTTCTTCCAAGTCATTAGCGCCCGGCATGAAAAAAAGTCCACTATCATAACGACAAATCTGCCGTTTGCCAAATGGGGAGACATCTTTGACGGAACCACTGTTGCCACAGCGATTGCCGACCGCCTCGTTTACAACTCTGATATCCTTATTATGGAGGGAGATAGCTATCGAAAAAAAATATAAAAAATGACGGATAACATATAAGGTCCTTCTACCCGGGCCTAAATAGGGGGTTTTTAAACTTTGGTTATTGCCAGTGCCGCACAGGTACGTTCATGAACTTGGGTGGCTGGTTCTTAAACGGTGATTTTAGCTGGATTTTAAACCGCTGTTTCCATCGGATACCCGATTGAAATCTTTCGATTCATGGATGTTGTATTAAAACAACGTCTTGATTTGTCAATCTGAATTCCAGATGTCACAGTATTTGTCATAGCAGTGTCACAGCATAGTGTCACAGTTTGTCACTGCTATGATAAAACATAATGGCGTGTTGGATCTGTAGGCCCGGTTCCCGTCTCTTTAATCAAACCTTTTTCCAAAAAGGCTTTTAAGTCTCGCTGCAAACTGCGCCGATTCACTCCCTGGCAAAGTTCTTCAAAGTCTTTTATGGTGAGTTTTCCATGGGCTAATAAAAATTCTAAGGCCTTTCCCTGCCGCTCGTTCAACCCATGTTTTTGTACCAGAACGTCTCTGCAAATTACCTGCTCCCCACGCTCTTTTACTTCGATCATCTGTGTTTCCAGGCCAGTGATAAAATAGTCCAACCATCCGGTCATATCCATGTCATTTTCACGAACGCTTTGGATTTTTTTATAAAAAGTTGATCTGTCGCGATCATAATATTCACTAATGGTGAACAGACGTTTAAAATCATACCCGGCCTTGTAAAGACAGAGGGTTGACAATAACCTTGAAGTTCGTCCGTTGCCGTCAAGGAACGGATGAATATGGACCAGTTGAAATTGGGCGACCCCACTGATTAAAACCGGGTGGATCTCAAGGTTTGAATTAAGCCATTTTATCATTTCAGACATCATGATCGGTATTTCAACCGCAGATGGAGGGGTATAAATCACCGCTCCTGTTTTAGAATTTGCTACATAATTTTGTATCCGTCGGTAAGCACCGGGGTCAGCTTTCCCGCCACGAACGCCTTCGACCAGTTTTCGATGAATTTCTCGAATCATTCCTTCGGTAATGGGATCTCCGCTATCCAGACATTCGAATACAAATTCAAAGGCAGACCGGTAATTCAATAGTTCTCTGGTATCATCCGGGTCTGCTTCGGGTACCACTTCGCCTTTCCACAGGCGTTGTGCCTGATCCAGAGTCAGTCTTGTTCCCTCTATATGGGTTGTATGATGTGCCTCCTTAATGAGGGCAAGATTTCCCATATCCCTTACCCAATCATCGGAAAGCCTTGCAGCTTCCAGAAAACCACGTGCCCGTTCAATCTGAGTGATGGCCGCTGTCATTCGATTAGTTATTGTAAATTTAGGATTAAAGACTGTCATGAATTACATCTATATCATATGCAGGACAAATATAAAATTTCCAATGAAATGCATATAGATCCCTTTTGGTCCTTTACAGCGACCCGGTTATAAGTCGGTTTCATTTTCTTTCAAGTTTTTACCTTGAGCCATTAATTCTCTTATAACTTGCCGGCCCAGATTTCTTGTTGTTTTATCTCTTCCTGTAGTCAATTTCAAATCAATTGCAAGATTCATTTCAGAATTTATTTTTCTTAAAAGAGGTTTTGTTATTTCATACTCTTGAGTTTCTAAATTGAATATCCGTATTGTATTACTGTCATAACGTTCAATTCTGTATTTACAATTTGATAGTTCAACAAAAATTGTTTCTGTTATATCTCCCGGATTACCTGTATTTTTCTTTTTAGTGACCCCAATCCACCATCAAAAAAAATAAAAAACCTCGTTGTGCTTGATTGCTCAAGCAGATAGACTGTTTGTGCTAACAAAAACCCATCACCAACGAGGTGCAATAAATATGACACAAGGCGTAATAC
>JAKIUJ010000022.1 GCA_021647625.1 Desulfobacula sp. | reverse complement strand
CTAAATATTGTTCAGCGAATAAATTTCATTCAAAAACACTCTTAACCAAATTAACCACTTAAAATAACTACAAATTGTTTTTTAGATAAAACCTTAACTTTTTTTATTTAGGGTGTTGAATGTGAGTCGTAAAAGAAAATCGAATCAAAATTGTATCGTAAATTTATTAGGTTGGTTATTTCCATCCCAACCTTTTTTACCTGGTTCTCGATTCCTGAAGGTACTGCCTATCAATCGAAAGTAAAACCGTAACCTTATTGGATTAGTGGTGCTTGATCGATGCTGTTGGCATCGGCAGCGTCTATATTAATCTGGGGTTGTGGACCTTGAGACATTGATGATTTTATGAGAAGATCAAGGTCTTTTTGCAACCGGGTCAAATTGGCGGCCAGTTTTTTATTAAGTGCTGCCACCTGAATTTTAATTTTGGACAATTGGTTGGAAAGATCTGAGTTGAGCCGGTCCATTTTTTCATTAACCATAGGCAAAGAAACGCTCTCCTGCTCATAGCGTTTGAATTTTTTGTCCAAAAGGCTGAAATTCTTTCTAAGTTCTCCAAGTTCCTGTTGATAAACTGATAATTCAAGTAACCTTGCATCAAATTCTTCTTTGAACAACTTGGATTCATTCTTTATTTGTGTTGTTGTTTTTTCGAAATTCAGCTTGTTCTCTTTAATTGCAACAAGAATGCTCTTGTTTAAATTTTCAGTTCTTTGCAAGTTGGATTTATTTTGTTTGGTATTTTGAGCAATGAGCTTTCCAAGAGCAGAACGAATCGATTTTAATGATTTAGTATCTGCTTTAGAACCTGATAATTTAGCTATTTGACCTTCTATCGCTACCAGTTTTTTGGAAAGGACAGGTACTTGATTGTCAAGGTCATATCTATTCTTAGCAATCTTGACATCAAGGGCATTCAACTTTTCTTCCAATTGCTGGGAAATTCTTTCAACCTGAGTATTCTTAGTCTCATCAACGTCCACTACTCTTTCTTTCATGTCAAGATAGGCAAATATTAAAATAGCACCAATCAGGCAGGGAAGCATGATGGCAATAATTGTTATGCGGTTTGAAAGCTTGTCAATTTTTAATGTGTTTATTTCTTCATGATAACCCGAAGATTCAATATCAGTATCGGCGGTTTTCATGTTTTTATTATTAGGGTCAAGGTCTGGATCACCGGGCTTGAAATCTTTTAAAGTCATTTATAAAATTCCCTTAATTTGCAAATTTATTCCCATTCTATCGTTCCGGGAGGTTTTGAGGTAATATCAAAAACAACCCGATTAATATTTTCAACCTCATTGATAATGCGATTTGAGATCGTTCCTAACAGATCATGGGGTAGTTTCGCCCAATCTGCTGTCATGGCGTCGTTGCTGGTGACCGCTCGAATAGCGATACAATCGGCAAAGGTTCTTTTATCACCCATCACACCAACACTTTTAATGGGCAAAAGGACGGCAAAAGCCTGCCACAGTTTTCTGTAAAGACCTGCCTTTCGAATCTCTTCAAGCAAGATGGCATCTGCATTACGCAATACCATAAGTCTGTCAGCAGTGATTTTTCCCATAATACGAATAGCAAGTCCCGGCCCGGGAAACGGTTGCCGCCAGATCAAGTCGTCATCAATGCCAAGTTGTGTGCCTAATTTACGAACTTCATCTTTAAACAAAAGCTGTAATGGCTCAATGAGTTTGAGTTTCATTTTTTCGGGCAATCCGCCGACATTGTGGTGTGATTTGATAATAGATGTGGGTCCTCCAAAGGCGGATTTAGATTCGATGATATCAGGATATAATGTTCCTTGACCTAAGAATTTTGCATTATCAATTTTAGCGGCCTCAGCTTCAAAAACATCAATAAAAAGCTTGCCGATAATTTTTCTTTTCTTTTCAGGATCAGTAACACCACCCAGAGCGGTTAAAAATGTATCTTTAGCATCAACAAATTGTATATTTAAATCTAATTTGGATAACAGGCTTTGCTCGAGATCTTCTTGTTCATTTTTTCTTAACAATCCATTATCAACAAAGATACAGAACAAATTTTTTCCGATGGCCTTATGAATTAATGTAGCAGCAACAGAAGAGTCAACGCCACCTGACAATCCCATAATAACTTTTTTATCACCAACAGCCTCTTTGATCTGGGCTATGGCACCGTCACTAAAAGATTTCATTGTCCAGTTTGTTGTACATTTGCAGGCATTAAATAAAAAATGTTTAATCATCAAAGAACCGTTAATGGAATGCTCCACTTCAGGGTGTAACTGCAGGCCGTAGAATTTTTTTTCATGGTTTGCAATGGCTGCAATTGATGTGTTCCGGGTAGACGCTGTAACAACAAATCCCTCCGGCAGTTCAATGGTTGAGTCGCCATGGCTCATCCAGCATTGAAATCCCGTGTTCATATCTTTAAACAACGGGTCCGCCTCTTTGATATCCAGGCTGGCGAATCCGTATTCGCGCTTGTCGGCCTTTTGAATTTTACCGCCAAGGGTATGGACCATATAATGCATCCCATAGCATATACCAAGAATGGGGATGCCAAGTTCAAAAATGGCAGCATCCATGGTCGGGCTGTTTTTTTCATATATACTTGAGGGACCACCGGACAGAATAATGCCGTCGGGATTGAGTTGTTTTATTTTATCAAAGGAGATGCCTGAAGGTTCCACCTGGCAGTAAACATTATTTTCACGAACTCTTCTGGCGATTAGCTGATTAAATTGGGATCCGAAGTCTATGACAACAATCATAAAGTTTTCCTGTAATTATAATTTTCCTAAATCATATAATTTCCTATAATCAGCATAAAAAAGCAAGCAATTTTTACAGGGCAAATCTGTGTAATTTTTTCCATAAGGTTGCCAAGTAACGATTAATATGATTAAAAGAAGGAATATGAAAACTGTGCGATTTAATACAATGAATAACAGGAGCGTTACATGTACTTAGCAAGTGATTTGAGAAAAGGTTTGAAATTTGAAATTGATGGAGAACCCTATGTAATTGTAGATTTTCAATTTAAAAAACCCGGAAAGGGACAATCCCTTTATAAATGCAAATTGAAAAATATGATTACCGGTTCACAATTTGAACGAACCTATCGATCCGGAGATAAATTTTCCAAAGCAGATCTTGATGAACAGGAAATGGAATATCTATATGCCGATAAAGATTCTTATTGCTTTATGAATACATCTAACTATGAGCAGCATTTTTTAACAAAAGAACAACTTGGGGACGTTATCGATTTTCTCAAGGATAACATACTTTGTACCATCCTTTTGCACAATGGTAATCCAATCGGAGTAACACTGCCAAATTTTATAGTACTTCGCGTGACGAGTTCTGAGCCGTGGGCTAAAGGGGATACGGCAACCGGAAGTACAAAACCTGCTGTTCTTGAAACCGGAATTGAAATCCAGGTACCGCCCTTTGTTGATGAAGGCCAGCTAATAAAGGTTGATACAAGGACCCGTGAGTATGTTGAAAGGGCGAATGAATAATCCGATACCAATAGCTTTGGATTTCCCCATAACCGATATCCTTATTGTGGATGACGACCCGGCTCTTAGACTTGTGGTTTCAAGATCACTGGAACGGGCCGGTTTTGTGTGTCAGCAGGCCCAGGATGCTTTCGAGGCTTTAGAGCTTATTAAAATAAATGACTTTCATTTGGTCATTTCAGATATTTCCATGCCCGGTGGTATGGATGGTATTGATCTTCTTAAAACGATAAAAGATAAATACCAGGATATCTATGTCATCATCATGACTGGGTTTGGATCGGATTATTCCTATGTAGATATCATGGATGCAGGTGCATCCGACTATATGACCAAACCGTTTAACATGAATTCTGCTCTTGCCAGAATAAACAGGATTGCCAGAGAAAAAATAAATCTGCTCAATCTAAAAAAAAGCAATCAGGAGTTATGCCGGGCGATTGAACGATCCAATATTCTTGCTCGTGAAGCAAAAGAAGCATCCAAGGCCAAAACTTTTTTTCTGGCCAGCATGAGTCATGAAATCAGAACACCTTTAAATGGGATTGTTGGATATACCGACATGCTGATGGATACGCCACTCAATGAGGAACAGGCCTCATTCTTAAAAAATGCCCGGCTTTCTTGTGAAACGCTTTTATCCGTTGTGAATGATATTCTGGACTTTTCAAAGGTTGAGGCCGGCAAACTAACCCTTGAAAAAATTGTATTTGATCCGGAAGTCTTATGTTTTGATACGATTGATGTCGTTAGAACTAAAGTCGATGAATCAAAAGTGGAACTACTCTGCTCTGTTGCGGACTCAGTGCCGGGCAAAGTGATTGGAGATCCACATCGTTTCCGACAGGTGCTGCTTAATCTTTTAAGCAATGCTGTTAAGTTTACAGAACAAGGCAAAATTCATTTATCCCTTGATGTCGACAATTCAATTGTCAATGATCCGGAATCTGAAAACAGTGAAGTCGCCAAAGTACAACTGGCTGTAAAAATATCCGATACTGGTATCGGCATTGCAAAAGATCAAATCGACAATATATTTAAACCGTTTATTCAATCGGAAGATGATATAACCAATCGATACGGTGGTACGGGCTTAGGGCTTGCTATAAGTAAAAATATCGGTATTGAAATGGGCGGGGATTTATGGGCCCAAAGTATTGAAAATAAAGGATCTGATTTCTTTTTTACAGCCATTGTCGATGTTGCACAAAATAAGAGTTTAAAACGGGTAAAATCAGCCCAATTAAACGGTAAAAAAGTATTATTGGTGACCACGTCATATGAAAATTATAAACTTTTTTCATATGACTTTAAATTAGCCGGGATGGATGTCTGTCATATAGAATATTCTAAATTTTTGTCTTTTATGACCCAGGGTTTGATTGAAAACTTTGATATTGCGGTTATTGATTTTGGTAAACTGCCAAAACTTGACAAAGAAAAGTTTGCAAAAAAAATACTTCATATTCAGCCTCAAAAATATAAATATAAATTTATCGCCTGCTCAATCCCCGTACCAGGTATTGCAGATATTTTTCACCAGGCGGGATTTAAAGGTTTTTTACCAAAACCCATTCCCCGCAAAAAACTATTTGAAATGATTTCCTATGTGATGGGGATACAAACAACAACCCGTAAAAAGAATGAGACAGAGAGTGAAATTATAACCGCTCACCTGATGTCTGAGAATAAAAAACAGGCAGCATCCATTCTACTGGTTGAAGACAATCCTGTGAACCAGAAAATGACACATCTTATGTTGTCAAAAGCCGGTTATACCATTGACATAGCTCCGAATGGCGAAGAGGCCGTTAAATTGTATACTGCCAACCCGGATCTATATGATTTGATATTCATGGATATTAATATGCCAAAAATGAATGGTTTCGATGCAACCAGGCTAATTCGGTCCTTTGAAACGAACAATAACCCCGATAAACGAATTCCAATCCTTGCTTTGACTGCAAACGTTCTGGATGATTTTAAGCAAAAATGTAAAGACTGCGGCATGGATGATTTTTTAACCAAGCCCATTAAACGTGAAATTGTTTTCAAAGCAATACAGCAATGGGCCAATCAGGCAAGGTAAACTCCAAGATTTCATAAAGATTATTCAAACTCTTTAAAACTGCATTCCCTGATCGGACACTTTAAAAATTTTCCGTCTTTTTTTGTTTCTTTTTCAACAAGAAAGGACGCATTACATTCAGGGCAGGGTTTAGCAACCGGTTTATCCCAGGAGGCAAAGCTGCAGTCCGGATAAGACGAACATCCGTAGAAAATTTTCCCTCGTTTTGATTTTTTTTCTAAAACAGCACCTTTACACCCTTTTTCCGGGCACTTAACGCCAATATCCTTGCTGCTGTTTTCACCGTTGACGGATTCTGTGTGTTTACATTCCGGATACCCTGTGCAGGCCAAAAACAGACCAAAACGGCCTTCTTTCTGGATCATGGGCTTGTTGCATTTAATGCAGTCTTTGACTTTTGTATTATCAACGATTTTTTCAACAATCGACAAGGTGCCTTTTTCATCACGGGTATAATTACTGGTAAAAGAACACTCAGGGTAGCCGATACAGGCAAGAAAATGTCCGTTTCTACCGATTTTGATTTTTAATTCTTTGCCACAGGTCGGGCAGGCAAGTTCAGTATCAACACCCACACCTTTAACACTGACCATATTTTCACCGGCATCATCAAGGCTTTTTTTAAAAGAGCAATAAAATTGAGTTAACAATTGAACTTCTTTAAGTTTTCCAGTTTCAACATCATCAAGGTTGTTTTCCATTTTGGCAGTGAATGAAATATTTAAAAGGTTGGGAAAAGACTCAACCAATAAATCATTTACAATGAATCCAAGTTCGCTGGGTACAAAATAGCGTTTAACAAGGTCAACATATCCTTTATCTCTGATAACAGTCAGAATTGAAGCATAGGTACTGGGACGGCCAATACCATTTTTTTCAAGTTCTTTTACCAGGGAAGCCTCGGAGAAACGAGGCGGGGGTTTGGTAAAATGCTGCTTTGGAAGAATAGCTAAACGTTTTAACAGCGTGTCGACTTCAACATCAGGAAGCGATTGAATATCATTATCTTTAGATTCTTTTTGCTGTGAATATATGGCCATATAACCTGCAAATTTAACGGTGGAGCCTGAAACAGAAAACAAATAGGCTTTACCTGCCTGAATAAAAATTGTTTTTTGATCAATAAGGGCCTGTGCCATTTGAGACGCAACAAATCGTTTCCATATAAGCTCATACAGTTTAAATTGATCTTCAGATAAAAATTGTTTTATTTTATCCGGCGAATGAAAAACCGATGTGGGACGAATGGCTTCATGGGCATCCTGAACTTTATTTTTATTTTTAAAAAAACGAGGTTCGTCTAATGCAAACTCTTTCCCTAAAGTCCGGGTGATATAGTCCTGTGCCTCAATGGCCGCATCCTGAGCGATCCGGGTAGAATCGGTCCTCATATAAGTGATCAACCCTTCCGGTCCGCCGTTTCCAATCTCAACACCTTCGTAAAGTTGTTGGGCAACAACCATGGTTTTTTTTGCTGAAAACCGTAAACGATTAATGGCATCCTGCTGTAGTTTACTTGTGATAAAAGGGGGGAGGGGATTTTTTTTTATTGTTTTGGCTTTTATGTCTTTAACGATAAATTCAGCGGTTTCAAGCTCTAAAACGATTTGGGATGCCTGTTCATTATTTTCAATTCTAATCTTTTTATTGTTTATCTTTACTAAAGCGGCTTTGAACCCGGGGGGATTAAAAGCAGTCAGATCTGCATCAATTGTCCAGAACTCCTCAGGTTCAAATGCGCGGATTTGTCGTTCTCTATCACAAATAATTTTAACTGTTACAGATTGCACACGTCCTGCACTCAGGCCTCTTTGGACCTTCTTCCATAACAGCGGTGAAATTTGATATCCCACCAGTCGATCAAGCTTTCTTCGTGCCTGCTGTGCATCATATTTATCAATGTCAGGATCGCCTGGAGAGAGAAGAGCTTCTTTTATTCCTTTTTTTGTCAGTTCATGAAAAAGCACCCGGTGGAATTTTCTGCCTTTCTTTTTTAAAATATCCATAATATGGAAGGCAATAGCTTCTCCTTCACGGTCGGGGTCAGGAGCAAGATAAACATCTGTTGTATTCTTGGCCAGCTTTTTTAAGTTTGAGATGACTTTGGATTTGTCTTTGATATTGACATATTCGGCTTTAAATTCCTTATCTACATCAATCCCAAGGGTCTTAATTGGAAGGTCTCTGATGTGCCCGGCACTGGCAGCAACTTTAAAGTCTGTTCCAATATATTTTGTTAACGTTTTTATCTTTGTTGGTGATTCAACAATTATTAAGGGTTTTGTCAATGGTTTCCCTCCGAAATTGAATATAAGTTACCCGGATGCCGGGTGATGGTTCCCTGTAATTCTAAATCAAGCAATTGGGCTGTGATTTGGGTATAATTCATTTTGCTTTTCTCAATAAGCACATCAATATGTACAGGATATGGATCAAGCAGTTTTAATAGTTGATAATCATCTTTTTTTGTTCTTTCAAGTGATCGGGCAGAATTATCATTAAATAGCGTTGCTTTGGAGCAGTTCTTTTTTTCATGAACAAATTGATATAGCTCATCAATAATATCCATTTCCGTTTCAACAAGTTTTGCTCCTTGTTTTAAAAGGGCGTGGGTTCCTTCACTTTTTTTTGATTTTATGCTTCCAGGCACTGCAAATACTTCTCGGTTATACTCATTTGCAAGTCGTGCGGTAATTAAAGAACCGCTTCGTTTTGCAGCTTCAATAACAACACTGCCACCTGAGATACCGGCAATAATTCTATTTCTGATTGGAAAATTTGCAGGCAGTGGTGCTGCATTGGTTTTAAATTCTGAAAATACGGTACCGCTTGCTGCGATGGCATAAAAAAGGCTTTTATTTTCTCTTGGATAAATTTTGCTCAATCCTGACCCAAGAATTGCAATTGTCCTTCCCCTTGCCTGCAAAGCGCCGTGGTGTGCCATGGTGTCTATCCCCCTCGCAAGACCGCTGACCACCTGAAATCCCTTGTTTGCAAGTCGAAATGAAAGATTTTTAGCAGTACTCAATCCATATGAAGTTGCATTTCTTGACCCGACCATTGATATACAAGGCGAAGAATTATCTAAGGTACCAAGGTAAGTAAGAATCGGTGGCGGGTCTGGGATTTGTTTTAAGAGAGCAGGGTACAAAGGTTCAGTTAATGTCACTATGTTAAATTCTTTTTTGAGGACCAGATCCAATTCCTTTTTAGCAGAATCATGGTATTTTTTATAATGCCGGATCTGCTCAATTGTTTTTAATTTTATCTTATCAATCGTTTGAAGTTGATTTTTCGAGGCCGCAAAAATGTGTTCCGGCGACAAAAATTCATTGATGAGTTTTTTTATCATCGCATTGCCGAGGCCAGGGATTTCCCTGAGTATAAACCAAGGCAGATATGTTTTAAACAAATCGTGCATTATTAAAAATAAAGATTAATCGAATTCCCCAAGTTTTATTTGAGCTTTCTCTGATGCCGGTGAAAATGGATATCTCTTTAATACCTGTTTTAAATAGTGATGTGCTCTGTTGGAATCATCCAAAGAAAGATAGGAATATCCTGTTTTCAACAGAGCATCCGGTACTTTTTCTGACTTTGGATATTTTTTAACAAGGTTCTTAAATACAAAAATAGCCTGTTGGAAATTTCCTTGAGAATAGTAGCACTCTCCTAACCAATAGACTGCATTATCAGCCAAATTGTGATTCTGGTGGTAATTAATAAAGGCAGAAAAATGTTTAGCTGCGTCTGTGTAATTTCCCTCTAAAAGCAGATGTCTTGCTTTTTTATAGAGGCTTTCAGGATCTTTGTATTTGATTTTTTGTAAAGGTTTTTTGGATGTTCTTTTTTTGTTTTCAAGATTTGCAATTTTATTTTCAAATAACAGGGATTTTTTTTGCAAACTTTGTATGGTCTGGTTTTTGTGTGCAACTTGGGCATTAAGCTTTTCCAGAGATTTTTTTAATTGGGAAACTTCAGATTCCAAATTTTGTATCATCGGGTTTATTTCTGGTTGTTCGGCGGGACTTTTAGAAAAACTAAAAGCCCCGCAGGAAACTAAAAACAGTGGCAATATAACCAGTATTGTCTTGCTTATTAGCTTTTTAAATAATATTTTTTTTTTTAATGCCATATGTTTATTATTTATTTGCAGCAAGAACAATAGGGCTTGCAACAAAGATTGATGAGTAGGTCCCGACCAGGACGCCGACAATCATTGCAAAGGCAAAATTATGTATAATTTCACCACCTAAAAAATAAAGTGCAAATAAAACAAGCAGGGTTGTCGCTGAAGTCAAAATCGTCCGTGAGAGGGTTTCATTTATGCTTCTATTAAACAGATATGAAAGTTTATCCGGATTTTTCTCGCCTTTAATATTTTCTCTTATCCGATCAAAAACAATAATGGTATCATTCAATGAATAACCGATGATTGTTAATAAAGCTGCAACAATGGGTAATGAAAAATCAAGATCTAAAATTGAAAAAATACCGATGGTAATCAGTACATCATGCAACAAGGCAACAATCGCACCTATTGCATATTTTAATTTCAATATCCAAAATAAAACAAGCGTAAGAATGAGTGCAACTGTTATGATTACGGTCATCCCTACATTAAAAATAGAAAGAAAATATACCGCTGTCATTAATGAACCCGCTGTTACACCGGATAACATCCATTTTAGCTCAAACCGACCGGAAATATATATAGTAATAAACAAAAGGGCGTAGAAAACAGCAAGTAATGCTTTTGTTCTTAAATCTTTTCCTACCTGGGGGCCTACCATTTCCACACGTCGAATCTCAGGTGTAACACCTGTGGTCGATTCAATTGCCTTTGCAATGGATTGGGATAAGCCCTGGCTGCTAAGTTCGGACTTGCTTGTTCTTATTAAAAATTCATGGTTGGATACATGCCCGAAGCCCTGAACAGATGCGTCTTTAAATCCTATGGTTGCAAGGCCTGTCCTGATTTTGGAAACCTTCACCTGCTGTGAAAATTTTATTTGCACAAGGGTTCCACCAACGAAATCAATGCCATAGTTGGGTCCATTATGAATGATCAAAGATCCGACACTGCAAAGGATAAGGACAAGAGACAGAAAAAATCCAAGTTTCTGTGTTCCGATAAAGTCTATATTAATATCAGACTTGATAAGCTGCATTATTTGTTTCCTTTATATACTAAGTTTGGACGCCGGTTTATTTTTGAGAATAAATTCAAAAACACTTTTTGAAAGAACAAGTGCTGTAAAAAGACTTGCAATGATACCAAGAATCAGTGTGACCGCAAATCCCCTTATTGATCCTGTTCCAAATTGATACAAAACAAGTGCGGCAATAAAGGTTGTGACATTTGCGTCAAGAATCGTCAGTGTTGCACGTTCAAATCCGGCATGAACTGATGCTAGCGCTGTTTTGCCGGACCTAAGCTCTTCCCTGATTCTTTCAAAAATAATTACATTGGCATCAACAGCCATACCGATAGTTAAAATGATGCCGGCAATACCAGGAAGTGTTAAGGTTGCCTGGAAGGCCGCAAGACCGCCGCCAATCAGCATAATATTTATAATTAAGGCAAGATCAGCTATAAGACCGGCTCCTTTATAATAGATAACCATAAAAAGAATAACCAAAAGCCCGCCAATTGCCATTGACACAAGTCCCATTTTTATGGAATCGTGACCCAGTGTGGGGCCTACGGTTGTTTCCTGGATAATTTTTACCGATGCAGGCAAAGAACCGGCTCTTAGAGCAATGGAAAGATCTTTTGCTTCATTTAAAGAAAAACTTCCGGATATAACAGCTTTGCCTCCTGCAATCCTATCCCGGATAACCGGTGCGGAATAGACAGTTTTGTCAAGTACAATGGCCAATCGTTTATTAACGTTTTCGCCGGTAATCCTTTCAAAAAGTCTGGCACCTTTTCGATTAAACTCAATACCGACCTGGGGTTGTTGAAATTGGTCAAACTCAACCCTGGCATTTGTTAACAGACTGCCGTCAAGAAGCACTCTTTTATGAATTAAAAAAGGAACTTTTGAACTGCCACCGGTGGAAGTATCAATCCGGGTTTGAAACAACAGTTCATCACCAACAGGAGGGGTTTTATTTATGAATGCTGATGGATCTGTTTTTTCATCAACAAGTTGAAATGTCAACTTGGCAGTTTTTCCGATCAAATCTTTAGCTCTATCAGGATTTTCAATCCCTGGCAGTTGAAGCAAGATTCGATTGCCTCCTTGAATTCTGATATCCGGTTCACTGACGCCAAATTCATCTATCCTGTTTCGAATGGTTTCCAGAGCCTGATCAGTAGCCATTTTTTTAATGGTTTCAATCTCTTCCTGCGGCAAAGATATCTTAAATGTAACAATACCATTTTCGGTTTGGGGTTTTGAGACGATTAAATTTTTAAAATTCTTGGTAAGAATTGTCTCAAACGATGCCTTATTAGCGGTTTCAACCACAGCAGACATTGAATTGTCTTTTAACCTGGCTACGCCTCGATGTTTGACTCCGTCTTTTCGAAGTTGTTTTTTGATTTCCTGTACAGTTCGCTCAACTTCAACTTCAACAGCTTCAATGTTTTGAACTTCGAGAACAAGGTGCATTCCGCCCTGAAGATCCAGCCCCAAATTGATTTTTTTATGGGGCCAGGTGTCAAGAAATGTGGGAAGCAAACAGATAACGGCTGCCAACACAATACATAGAATAAATACAGTTTTAACGCTGATCGATTTCAATTCGATTTACTCCTAAAGAATTTATTTTTTCTTTTGATCTTTTTTCTGGCCGGCCTGGGTATCAGTAACCACTGCTGCAACGTTACCGCGTGATACTTTTATTTTGATCTTTTCGGCAATTTCCAGCCCAATGGTTGTATCATCAATAGTTTCGATTGTTCCATGAATACCACCTGATGTAATGATTCTATAGCCTTTTTTTAGATCGCTTAACATTTCTCTGTGTTCTTTAGCCTTTTTTTGCTGGGGTCTTATTAAAAGAAAATAGAAAATGGCAAATAAAATAATTATCGGCAAAAACCCTGCTATTCCGCCGGCCTGTCCACCCTGGCCGCCGGCCTGACCCATCGCGTACGCTGTGCTAATCAAAATAAATCCTCCTTAGGTTAACTCTCAAATTATTATTTTTCAGCAGGAATCCAGATGGACTTACCATCGAACTGGATTCTGTCTATATTTTTATAATTAATCTCTGTTAAGAGTGAAAATACTTCGTCCATATTGTATACCACAATTTTGCTTAATGGTTCTAAAAGATCAAGATTTGTATCTATTTTTTTTTCGATCAAATTGTATATAATAACTATGGTTTCGGAAAATTTTAAAATCTTTCCTACACCGGAACTTAGTCCTTGATTACCAGGTTCATCCGCTTGAGGTGAAACATCTATGTCTCTATTGTCATAGAACTCTTTTAGTATGTTAAAATGAATATTCCAGATGTTATCTCCGGCCTGAATCACATATATCCCATACTCTTTAATTTTTCGGGGTCTAATTTCTCCGGAATGTTCAATTTTTTCTTCAAAAACTTCGCCTTCTTTAAGAAACGCCTTTTTTAAAATATCACTCATAGAAATTTCAATATCACCGATAGTGAAGCTTTCATCAGAGTTGACAATCATGTCCAGGCTTTTATCTAATCCCAGTTTTTGTTTTCTTGACCCCATCAGACTTTTTAGTTTTTTATCTTTGGTAAGGTGCTTGTAATCGATGTTCGGCATAACAATAATATCACCTTGTGCAACGCCATCCTGTGTCTTAATTTTATCGGCTCCATTGTCTGTGCCTGACAAGGCTGCCATCGTCTTCTGCACGGGTACAAATGTCTGATTGTCTCGTTGCTTTCTAAAATAAAGGGAACCGACAATAACGGCAACAAGTGTAATCAACACAATTAAAATTATCAAAATAGATGTTTGATTCTTTTTAAAATGCAAATATTCCCTCTCTTAATTATAAGATTAAAATTGCTTTGGATACACAATAGAACGATTTATGTCAAGAAAGCTCTTCAATGTGATTGATTGATAATATCAATATGGCTTTGTCCGGATGTCATCTTGGAATCGCCTTCTATAGTTATCGTTACCTTTCTTTTTTGTTCAATTTCAGTCAATTCACCTCTTTTTTTATTGAGCAAATACGTGGCCACTGAAGTGGGGATGAATCCTGTGACTTGTAAAATATCCGGTTTAAGCGTTTTTAAATTCAGTTGTCTTAAAAAAGCAAGTCCCTGGGTTTCAACAGATGGAACCTGGCCCCTGCCATTACAGTATCTACAGGGTTCATGTGAACCAAATGTAATTGAATGACGAATCCTCTGACGTGACATTTCAAGCAAACCAAATTTGGTAATTCCACCTACTTTTGTTTTTGCTTTATCCGATTTTAAATGTTTTTTAAGAGTTTTGGTAATTTCAGCTTTATGTCGACGTTCCTTCATATCTATAAAATCCACAACAATTAATCCGCCCAGGTCTCTCAAACGCAGCTGCCGCGCAACTTCTTCACACGCTTCAAGATTCGTGTGAAAGGCAGTTTCTTCTATGTTTTTCTTTTTGGTGGATTTGCCTGAATTAACATCAATGGAAACAAGCGCCTCTGTTTGTTCAATAACAAGGGCTCCCCCTGATTTAAGTGTGCTTTGTTTTCTATAAATAGATGCAATTTGATCTTCAAGCTGGTATTTAGTGAATATTGGCTTTTCACTTTTATACTGCTTTACAATTTTGCTTTGTTTCGGTGCAATGACACCTATAAAATCTTTTACCTCTTTGAAAACTTCAGGGCTGTCAATTAAAATTTCTTTAACATCTGTTGTGAAATAGTCTCTTAATGATCTTACAGCAAGGGTTTGTTCTTTATACAAAAGACAAGGGGCAGTGTTTTTTATCGCCTTTTTATCAATATTTTTCCAGGCCCGCATCAAATATCGAAGATCCGCCGTTAACAAAGTCTTGGTAGAGTTCCTCCCTGCAGTTCTGACGATCATGCCAAAGCCTTCGGGGATTTTCATATTTTTAATGATGCCGACAAGGCGTTTTCGTTCCTCCTCTTCATCAATTTTTCTGGATACCCCTTTGGTTGAATTACCCGGCATTAAAACCGACAACCGTCCAGGCAACGAAATAAATGTGGTCAGCATGGCACCTTTTGAACTGATCGGATCTTTTGTGACCTGGACTATCAATTCCTGACCTTTTTTGATCAAATTGAACAAACCTTTATTTTTTGAATCAACTGCTTGGTAGTAATCCTTGTGAATTTCATTTTTTTGTAAAAAGCCGTTTTTGGGTTCCCCATAATCAACAAAAACAGCCTGAAGACTTGGCTCAACCCTTGTGACGACTCCTTTATAAATGCTGCCTTGTGTCACTTGTTTTGCAGTGGTTTCTATGTGAAATTGCTCAAGCTTGTTCTCTATCACTGCTGCAATTCTGGTTTCATCTGTATCTTGTGCATTGATCAGAATTTTTCTTGTCATTTATATTTATTTAATCCTTTCATGGGATTGACACTATTTCAAATGTAATCTTTTTGTTTGAGTATATCAAAATAGGTCAGGATACGCTCAACGTATTTTACAGGTTCCCAGCCTCTAGCATATCCGTGTTTGGTTTTTTTATAGTATTTTGATTTTGATAATAAAGGAAGCGTTGTTTTCACATTCTGCCATTTGGTTTCGTCCAGACCCTTTTCCCGGGCAATCAGCATGGCATCCAAAACATGACCATATCCGATATTGTAGCTTGCCAGGGCAAAAAGTATCCTTTCATAATCATCTTCAAGATAGTCGAATTTGTGTATCATTTTGTTTAAATATTTAATGCCGGCCCGGATACTTTCGCTGGGTTTGAGTCTATTATTAATACCCATTTCCTGAGCGGTAACAGCGGTCACCTGCATAAGTCCTTGAACATTAGTAAAACTTTTTGCATTGGGATTAAAATGAGATTCCTGATAGACGATAGCTGCAACCAGTTTCCAGTCAAATCCATATTTGATGGATTCTTCGATAATCATTTTCTTGTATTTGGGTAATCGGGATTTTATTCTCTGATGAAACTTTTTTAAATCAAACGTGTCCGAGGATTCCACAGTTGTCGCATAATATCGATCGGATAGTTTTTTTAATAACCCTGTTTCATTTGCAAACAAGAAGAATTTATTGATTTGTTCAAGCATCTGGGTATCATTTTTGCGCACTGCCCAGGCCAGGGACTCTTTTTCCTGAAGCGGGATGCCGATGCGGATATCCGGATAGTAGCGCTGATTTAAATATGCAATATGATTGTCCGCAACAGTGAATTTAATTTCCTGTTCATGAACCTGGCGAATGAATTCTTCAGTCGGGATATTGTCATAAAGAATATAGCTTAAATTAATTCCTGATTTTTTTATCTCTTCAAGCCTTGAGTGATAGGATGTTCCCCTGCGGACATGAATGGTTCTGAAGGTCAGATCCTCGATACTTTTGGGTCCGAACACCATATTATGATGTATTATATGCTGTTGTATGGTCATATAAGGAATTGAAAAATTGACTTGTTCAAGCCGTTCGCGCGTAATGGCAAGTCCGGCAGCGATAAAGTCTCCTTTTCCCTGTTCAAGATAAGAGAACATATTATTCCAGCCAGGAGTTGTGATATCCAGATCAACATTAAGAAAGTCGGCAAATGCCAATGAAAGGTCATATTCAAATCCGGTGGGTTTATCGTTATAATAATGGTATGAATTGATTGAATTGTTTGTGATAAGTCGTAGAACCCCGGTTTTTTTAATTCGTTCCACACTGCCAAAATCGTGACCAAACGGTTTGTTATGAATCAACACAGATATAAAAAGTAAGATTGATATCAGTCCTGTAAGAATCAGAAAAATTAGGTTGTCAAAAATTACTTTTCGCATAATTACTCAGTATCGGTGTCAATATCGGATATGATTTCAGGCTTTATATCCGTCTCTACAGGAAAGATGGTAATGCTATCAACATTTTGATATGCCTGGGGTAATTTTTTACCCCTATGTCCCCGTGTTCCCATATAGTTTTTTTGATTTCCCGGATTTAATTTTAATTCGTGTCTGCCCGAGTGTATAACAAGATTGAAATTTAATGGCAATATTTTTAAGAACTTAAGTCTTTCCGGGACTTTTGCAAGGGTCATTTTCTTAGGGATGGATATAATTTTATTTCCCTTGCCTTTTTTTAAATAGGGCAATTGATTTAAACTAAATATTAATAATCTTCCTTTTGAAGTGATGGCGACAACACGATCCTTTTTCACATTTAATACTTTTGATGGGGCAAACAAGTTCTGGTTGTGGTTCAAAGTAACAATGGCTTTACCATTTTTATACTGAGTCTGAAAATCTTCAAACTTGATAATGAAACCATATCCGCTGTCAGATCCCATCAGAAAATGATCGTTCGGTTGTGCAGATATTAAAAATTTTATACCTGCATTTTGTTGAATGGATAAATGACCTGTAAGCGGCTCTCCAATACTTCTGGCAGATGGCAGGGCATGGGAAAAAAGCATATAACTTCGACCACGGCTGTCTAAAAAGATAATGGGTTTATCATTCTTTGTCCGAATATGAGAAAGAAGTGAGTCCCCTGATTTGAATTTTACGGTTTCAGGATTGATTTCATGGCCTTTTGCAGATTTGATCCAACCGTTTTGGGATAAAATAATTGTAACAGGTTCTATATCAATGACATCGGTAAAAGAAAATTTTTCAGCTTCCTTTCTTTTTTTAATAGGAGAACGCCGTTTGTCACCATAGGTTTTTGCATCGGATTTTATTTCATCTTTAATATATTTTTTGAAGACGGTTTCATTATTTAAGATTTTATTTAATTTTTTTTTCTCTGATTCCAGTTCTTTTTTTTCAGCTTTTAATTTAATTTCTTCAAGTTTTGCCAGTTGCCGTAACCGTATAGCTAAAATTGCATCGGCCTGTGTTGTTGTTAAAGAAAAAGCCTTGATTAAATCCTTTTGTGGTGAATCTGATTGGCGAATAATTTTTATGACTTCATCAATATTGAGAAAGGCGGTTAAATATCCATCCAGGATATGAAGACGGTCAATTATTTTATTTAATTTAAAATTTAATTTTTTGCGTACAGTCTCTGCCCTAAATTGTAACCATTCACTTAATAGCGGTAAGAGGGGTTTGACTTTTGGACGTCCATCCGTGCCGATCATATTCATATTGAAAGAATACGATTTTTCAAGATCGGTTGTGGCAAATAGATGATCGGCAAGTGAGTCAAGGTCAACTCTGTTTGACCTAGGTATAATGACAAGGCGGGTTGGAGCCTCATGATCGGATTCATCTCTGATATCACTGACCATGGGCAGCTTTTTGGCCTCCATCTGGCCGGCTACCTGCTCGTATATTTTTTCAACAGATGCCTGATAAGGAAGGGCAATAAAAATTATTTCTCCGTCTTCTATATGGTATTTTGCCCGCATTTTTATCCTGCCTCTGCCTATCCTGTATATCTCTTTTATCTCTTCGGAAGATGTTATGATTTCAGCATCGGTGGGGAAATCAGGGCCTTTGATCAGTTTGCACACAGTATCCAGATCAGCATCATCATTATCAATGAGATAAATCAGTGCCTTGGCAACTTCTCTTAAGTTGTGGGGCAGGATATGGGTGGCCATACCAACAGCAATGCCCATGGAGCCATTCAACAAGATATTGGGCAGTCTTGCCGGTAATAGTGTGGGTTCTTCAAGCGTTCCATCAAAGTTGGGTACCCAGTCAACCGTTCCAAATTCCAATTCTTTGAGGAATATTTGTGCATATTTTGATAACCTTGATTCGGTATATCGCATGGCTGCAAATGATTTTGGATCATTTGGATCACCCCAGTTTCCCTGCCCGTCCACAAGGGTATACCGCATGGAAAAAGGCTGGGCCAAATGCACCATGGCTTCATAGCAGGCAGTGTCACCGTGCGGATGAAATTTACCCAATACATCCCCAACGGTTCTGGCTGATTTTTTAAATTTTGCAGTAGAGCTCAACCCCAACTGACTCATGGAATAAATAATACGCCGTTGAACAGGCTTTAAACCATCACCAATGTGGGGCAGGGCACGATCCAGAATGACGTACATTGAATAGTTAAGATACGCCTTTTTTGCAAAATCCTGAAAAGGGATCGTGTCAAAATCTTCTAATTGGGGGGTAAGCGCCTGCTTCATTGATCCATCTCTTTAATATTACCGTTTGATTCTATCCATTTTTTTCTGTCTTTTGCCCGTTTTTTACCAAGCAGCATATCCATAGTCTCGTATACCTCTTCTAGTGTGTGTTTGTCATCTTGTTCTATGGATAGTTGTACAAGCCTTCTTGAATCCGGGCAAATGGTTGTTTCCCGAAGTTGCATAGGATTCATTTCTCCCAGCCCCTTAAAACGCTGGATATTAATTTTTCCCGGCCTTTTGCGTCTGTTCACCCGTTTTATAATTGCGTCTTTTTCATCATCGTCCAGTGCATAATAAACTTTTTTGCCTGCATCAATTCGATATAAAGGGGGCATGGCAACAAAAACATGACCATTTTTAACAACTTTTGGATAATGTTTTAAAAATAATGCACATATCAAGGTGGCAATATGGAGACCATCTGAATCCGCATCCGCCAGGATGCAGATTTTATTATATCTTAATTTTGAAATATCTTCGGAACCGGGGATTACGCCTATGACCTGGGCAATATCTTTTATTTCTTTTGAATCGGCAACGGTTGAAGAATCGACATCCCAGGTGTTTAATATTTTTCCTCTCAATGGCATTATGGCTTGAAATCGTCTGTCTCGTGCCTGTTTTGCAGACCCTCCGGCGGAATCACCCTCGACAAAAAACAGTTCTCTTTTATTTTGATCCAGGCTTGAACAATCCGATAATTTTGCAGGAAGGGTTCCACCGTTTCTTGATTTTTTCTTTGTAACTTTTTTTGATTTTTTAATTCGGTTCTTTGCATTGTCTATGGCCATTTGAGCAAGTTTTTCACCTGCTTGAATATTTTGATTAAGCCATAAACTGAACGCATCCCGGATTTTAATATTCACAAGGTTTGCACAAAATCGGGAGGATAACCGTTCTTTTGTTTGACCTGAAAACTGTGCATCGGACAGTTTTATCGAAAGGATGTAACCGACCCTGTCCCAGATATCCTCCGGAGCAAGGTAGAGGCCTTTGGGTAACAGATTTCTGAATTTACAAAATTCTCTGACTGACTCCAGCAGACCGGAACGAAATCCGTTTACATGGGTGCCGCCCAATCGGGTTGGAATCAGGTTAACATAGCTTTCTTCAGGGTTATTTCCGGATTCCAGTGTCCAGTTCACAGCCCAGATGATATGAATGTCATCCCCTGGGACCTCGCCGTCAAAAGGAGCCGGAAAAAGGCAGTCACGGTTTTTTAAATTTTCATTAAGATAATCATCTAAGCCATGATTATATTGCCAGGTTATCGTTTCATCGCTTGTTTCATCATAAAACGACGTAATCAGACCTTTGCAGAGAACCGCTTTGGATTTTAAAGCTGTTTTTATAGCATCCCTGGAAAAATGAGGGATATCAAAATAGGAAATGTCAGGATAAAATTGGACGATTGTACCGGATTCGTCTTTTTCCAATTTATTCATGACCTTAAGGTCACTGACTTTATCTCCGTTTTTAAATCCAATATGATATTGATGTCCGTTCCTTTTTATTTGGATGCTTAAATCCATCGACAGGGCGTTTACTACAGAAACACCAACACCATGTAATCCGCCGGAATAGCTGTAATCTTTGTTTGAAAATTTGGCGCCTGCATGCAGCTTTGACATAATTAATTCAACACCGGATATTTTTTCTTTCGGGTGGATATCCACAGGCATGCCACGGCCATTATCTGAAACAATTAAAGAGTTATCCGCTCTAAACTCAACTGAAATCTTTGTTGCAAAACCGGCAATGGCTTCATCAACGGAATTATCAATGACTTCAAAAGCAAGATGATCCGGACTTGATGTGTCGGTATACATCCCAGGCCGACGTTTTACAGGATCAAGTCCTTTTAAAACTTCAATGGATTCAGCATTATACGTGCCGTTCAATTCTCGATTTTCGTTTGTTGGTTCAAATAATTTCATAATTCAATTCAGTATGGTATATAAAATATATGCGATTTTAAACATTAGCCTATACCATTTTTATTTGGAAATGTAAAAATAGGAAATAATTATTTATATGGACCTGCTATTAAACAAAATGAACATTCATACATTTGAATCCCATTGGGAGGACCTATCGGAAGATGAGAAAGCAACTCTTGTTGAAACTGCTGCAGATCTTGAACCGGACATAGGTATTATCCCTGTGTTGAAAGGGTTGTCCTCCTATCATTTTTCCATTCGAAATAACGCCCGAAAGGCACTTGAACAGATTGAATTAAAAATTCATAACCTGTTAAAGGATCACTCAGACAAAATAAAGTATGACCAAGGGATGAAAACTTCAGCTTCCGTGTGTTACAGACTTTATTCACAACTTGTTCCTGAATTACCCTTCAACGAGCAAAGTTTTTATTTTAAAATTTTGATTGGTATTGACGGACAGGGCGCAAAATTTGCATTTAAAGCCCTGTCGATGAAGCGTATCAGTCTTGCTGCAACAGAAAAAATAATTTCAACCATTTCCCAAAAAGAACAATTGGATTTTGTGGACCAGTATTTACTGACAGACCCCGGTTCCAGATTGCAATTTGGCCTTGTTTTTAAGCGTATTTTGCAATCAATCGATCAAAAAAATACAGTTGTTAAATATTATGCACAACTTTTTGACCAACAACGCAGTACAGATCCTTTTTTACTTAACTTATCGGCAGCTCTGAGGGACCCGGATCAAATCATTTTAAGAGAGGTCAGGTCTCCGGCTGTTGATGTCCGCATCCGTGGTTTAAAAGCGCTTTCAATGATTGTCACTACTGTTCCCACCGACATGCTTATCAAAGCCCTGGCCAATGAGAAAGATAAGAGTGTAAGAATGACGATTTACAAAATCATTGAAAACTCAACACTGGGTATTCATCAAAAAGCATTTCATCCGATTTTAGAAATGTTTAATAAGATGGACAAAGAGGAACAATTCCAGGCAACAAAAGCACTGATTGTCTCGGGTAAACTGCCAATATATACTGTTATGGAAATCATGCGGGACAATTATCCGAAACTTTTGCCGCTTTTGAAAAATGAATTATCCAACCTGAACCGGCTTTCTTTCTTTCTCATTCAGGATATTGCCCTGAACAAAGAATTATATGAACGCACCAATCTTGATATCAATATAGCCTGCATATATGGAATAATTAAAAAACGACCCGAACGTGTTGTCAAACTGTTAAAAGAATTTGATAATGATTCCAAGGATTCCGTCCGTATAAGTATTACAAGGTTTATCGATACAACCAAAGCACTTTTAAAAAAAGAAAAGAACAGTATTGAAGAAGAGTTTGATCCGGTTGTTGAATATGTAGAAAAAAAAATCAAAAAGAATCAAGGGTTTATTAAGTCTATATTTTCTAATGCAAACCGGAATAAAGTAAATCAATTAAGAGCAAATAAAAGCGTGTCTCCTATAAATTTTGAAGGAGAAACACTTTGTGACGTCAACCTTTCCAATTTATCCTACCTTGCTGCTATCTATTTTAATACATCAATCATGGTGAATTGTGATTTTTCGAATGCATCTTTTTTAAATTGTCTATTTAAAAAAAGTATTTTTTACAATGTTGATATGCGTGAAACAAAATTTGAGTCTGTGAGTTTTGACCATGCTGTATTTATAAATGTCAATGCAAAAGGAGCTGTGTTTAAAAATTGCAGCTTCCAGCATGTTTCCACGTTTAATTGCAATTTTAATAACGCATCATTAAAAGATGTTTCATTCCTTGCAGCAACCCTGTCAAAAAGTTCATTTAACCAAACCGATTTAACCGGATCATCATTTGCCTATGCCAAAATATCGGCGGTTTCTTTTGTTAAGTCCAATATCGAACAAACTGATTTTTCAAATACAAAGGCCAGATTCTGTCGTTTTCCCTATAGTTTTCGATCGACACATCCCAATTCAAATATCCAGTTTAACAACAGAAAATACCAGTTAGGGTCAATGGATATCCCAAAAATGAATAAACCTATTGTTGAAAAGATAAATATACTATTGTTTAGCGAATTTATTCATTATGGTGAAAAAAAATTCTTCAGACAAAACCGGATGAGCCTTCTAACGGCATTTGATATTTTTAAACCCAGGCAGGCCCATCTTTTTCATATTATTCCCTTTCTTCTTCATGAGAATACAAGTTTCCCCGGTATTGAAGATCATTTTAATAAGCAGACACCCAAGGGGATTTATGATTATCTGCCCTGCACCAAAACAAGACAGATAGTATCACAATACATTAAATCAAAAACATTGCCTGTCAGGCGCCAGGTGCAACCTGGAATCGAAGGGTTATTCACCATTGGAAGTATAGGGTCTTTTGCACAGACCGTTGACTCGGATATTGACTACTGGGTCTGTATTAATGAAAAAAAATTCAGTGATTTGCAACTTAAATTATTAGAAAAAAAACTGTTGATTTTGGAAGGGTTTGCTCAAAAAATGTTCGACACCCAAGTTACTTTTTTCCTTGTGGATATTTTTAAGGCAAAAAATAATGATTTTGGCGGTTCTACAATTGAAAGTTCCGGTTCTGCGCAAGCCAGGCTTTTAAAAGAAGAGTTTTACCGCACAATGATTTATGTTGCCGGTAAACTGCCGTTATGGGCGGTTTTACCAAATGGCATTAGTATCCATTATTACAATATTATTTTAAAAGGTATTTCAAATCTTCCCAATGTCGGCCGTTACATAGATCTTGGAGATATCCATGCTATTTCAACAAACGAATATTACGGTGCCTCAATCTGGCAAATGGTCAAATGGTTAAAAAGTCCGTTTAAATCCGTGATAAAAATGGCGTTGCTTGAAAAATTCATAAATGAGTATGGAAAAAAACCACTCCTGTGCAATACATATAAAGACGAATGGATGAATTCAGGAAGGAATTTAGGAGTTGCCCACAATGATTCTTATTTCATCCTTATAAATAGTCTTTTGAATTATTACCAGGCATTAGACGATCAAGAATCCGTTTCAATTCTGTTAACTTGTTTTTTTTTGAAACTTGGCATTTCCAATGATTCCCAAATCGACGGCACTGTTTTTGGATTAAGAAAAATTCTATTGGAGAAATGCCTGATCAAATGGGGATGGGAAAAACAAAAAGTATTTGAAATTGGCAATTTTAAGGCCTGGCAATATAGCGATATTTCACGACTGTCAGCCACCATAGAAAATTACATGGTGAAAAAATATAAAACAGTGAATCAAGCGTTTGAAAAATTATTTCATGGAGGGTCTCAAATTAGTCCTGAAGATAGAACAATATTGGGACGAAAGGTTTTTATTGAATTTTCCAAACAACAGGGAAAAGTGGGAAAGGTGCTGCTGGTCTCCAGAAGTGATCGTCATTTTTCAGGACTTCATTTAAAGTATCTCAAAAAAGAAAATCATCTTGGTACCTGGGAGTTGATCAATAAAAATGCCCGGGCTTTTCATGATCAGGAAGAATCACTCATTCGTGCAAAAACGATTGAAGAGATTGGTGCCTGGCTGGTTAATAATGGTTTATACAATGAATCTGCAATCATTAATCTGATACCTAATCCAACCTATGTCACTTACGATGATGTCAGAAAGCTCTTTAAAACAATTAATGATTTTTTAGGGCCTGTTATACAAGAGACTGCCGGTTTTGATCAACTCCTTGAGAAAAATAAAGTGATGCATCTGTTTATTTCGATTAATTTTTACGCACCAAAGCAGCAGAATCTGGTCACAGAGTATACGGTGATTTATTTAAACTCATGGGGAGAAATGTTTTGCAAATCCGTATATTCAAACCTTGGTTTTTCATCTATGGAAGATGTTAAAAAAGATATTTTGACCAGAATCGAAATTAAAAAGTTACCCGTAAATACAGCGTTTTATTTTTCAAAAGGTGTTTCCAGGTAAAAAAATATCAATCTTTGTGGAAGTCTTCAACCACTCTAACAATTTTTTGCGGATCATCCAAAACATGGACTAAATTCAAGTCTTTTTCCGAAATCATTTTTTCTTGCAAGAATTTTTTTTTCACCCATTGGATCAACCCGTCCCAATACTCTTTTCCAACAAGGATAATAGGAACTTTCCTTATTCTCTGTGTTTGAATCAAGGTAACGGTTTCAAACAGTTCATCTAAAGTTCCAAACCCTCCGGGCAATATAATATAAGCCTGTGCATATTTTAAAAACATGACCTTGCGAACAAAAAAATAATTGAATTCAATTTGTGTGGTCGCAAACGGATTGGGTTTTTGTTCAAACGGCAGGTTAATATTCAACCCGACAGATTCAACATTTGCATTTGTTGCACCCTTATTAGCAGCTTCCATAATACCGCCGCCTCCGCCTGTAATAACCGCATATCCTTTTTGACCAAACAAATTGGCCAGATTTTCGGCTTTTTTGTAATAAGGATGATCATTCTTAATTCTTGCAGAACCAAAAATAGATACAGCAGGCCCTAGTTTGTGCAGTGAATCTATACCTTCTACAAATTCTCCCATGATTTTAAATAATCGCCAGGATTCTCCGGATTTAAAATCATTGATGGGATAATTTCCATTCATTGGTGATTTTTTCATATTGATTATTCCAATACCTTGCTTATATTATGCCCATTGTCAGGATGATCGTGGTATATTTTTCCCATCTATGTTAGTTTGATTAAGAAAAAAAAATCTTATCACATAATGAGAAACCAGTCAATTGAAGTGGCTGTCTCCACATTGACATTTGGAACTAAAAGATATAAACAAAAGAAAATTTTTTCATGGAAAGTGCAAAAGTGGGAAAAAATCCGATTACAATACGCAAGACGATAGTGAACAATGAGCTTGGTATGCATGCACGGCCTGCGGCAAAAATCTCAGAAATAGCAGGCACTGCTCAATCGGATGTCTGGCTATGCGTTGATGTTACTAAAGTTGATGCAACAAGTATCATTGATATCCTTACCCTGGGAGCAATAAAAGGCACACAGGTTATCATCGAAATCCAAGATAAGGCTGATGTTAATATTCTCAATCAGATTCTTGAATTTTTTGAAGACGGTTTTGGAGAAAAATAAAAATGAAACCTTCCAAATCAGAACAATTGGTTCTTAAAGGGATTAGTGGTGCACCCGGTATCTGCATCGGAAAAGCGTATATCGTTGACAGAGAAGGCGTCAACATTATCAAACGCTATCCTATCAGTGATGACATGCTTCCCAAAGAAATTGACCGCTTCAAACATGCCGTTACCAAGGCTAAAAATGATCATGCCCATGTAATTGAATCTCTGGATGAAGACATTGGTGAAAATTTGACCATACTTGAAACTCATATGGCATTGTTTAAGGACAAGATGCTTTATGGCACTACGCTCGATACTATTTCCAATGAAAAAATAAATGCTGAATGGGCCTTAAGAAAAGTATCCCGAAAAGTTAAGGCTCTGTTTCAACAGATTGATGACAAATATCTACAGGCAAGAGTAAACGATATTGTACAGGTTTCAGACAAAATCATGGCCTATCTTGTTGGTGCCCAGGATATAAAAATTTGCGACATTAACAAACGGGTTATCATCGTTGCCCACGATCTTTCACCAGCAGATGCCAGCCAAATTCAGCTTGAACGTATAAAAGGGTTTGTTACAGACCGCGGCGGTAAGGATTCCCATACCAGTATTGTAGCTAAATCTTTAAATATTCCGGCGGTTCTCGGGCTCGTTCAGGCCACCACTGCCGTTAAAAATGATGATATACTAATTGTAGACGGCTCCACCGGCACAATGATCATTAATCCGGATGAAGATACTCTATTTGAGTACGAAGAACGGTTGGCACGATATGAAGCTTACAGGGCAGGGCTTTTGCGCGAAAGTCATTTGCCGGCTGTAACTCAAGATGGTGTTTCATTGAACTTGATGGCCAATATTGAGCTTGTGGAAGAGGTCGTGGCGGCTAAAGACTACGGTGCCAGTGATATCGGACTGTTTAGAACAGAGTTTTTGTACCTTGATTTAAAACGGTTTCCCACCGAAGATGAGCTGTTATGCAAATATAAAGAACTTGTGGAATTGATGACCCCAAACACAGTAACTATTAGAACTCTTGATATTAATGGGGATAAGGTCAATCCATATCTGACTGCAATGGAAGAAGCCAATCCATCCTTAGGGCTGCGTGCGGTAAGATTCTGTCTTGAAAACGAAGATATTTTTATCACACAATTAAAAGCGATTTTCAGAGCTGCAGCATTTGGTAATATAAAATTGTTGATTCCAATGATTTCCTGTGTTGAAGAAATTATACAGGTTAAACAGGTGATTAGTAAATCCATTTTGCAACTTGAACAGGAAGACAAAATTTTTAACAAAGATATACCTCTCGGTGCCATGATTGAAGTTCCTTCGGCAGTTATTATGGCAGACCAACTTGCTGATCACGTAGATTTTTTTAGTATTGGTACCAATGATTTGATTCAGTATTCAATGGCCATTGATAGGCGAAACAGGCAGGTTGCTCATTTATATCAGGCACTGAGTCCTGCTGTTTTAAGGATGATAAAAATGACCTACGATGCAGCAAAAAATAAAGGAATTGAGCTTGTCATGTGCGGTGAGATGGCGGGTGATCCAATCAATATTCCTGTTCTTGTCGGCATGGGGTTAACTAATTTTTCCATGAACTCCGTATCCATACCGGCTGTTAAAAGACTTATTCGTGATCTCGATGCAGAAAAGGCAAAACAAAACCTTAAAAAAATTATGAACTTTAATAAAGCACAGGACATTTTAGATTTTATTTTAAAAGAGTATCAAGCAATACTTCCTTTTGGAGAAACGGACGAGTGATCAATGGGTTCAGACTTTATAAAAATTATTGCAACCAACAAAAAAGCCCGGCATAATTACTATTTTGAAACCGAATATGAAGCCGGTATTGTGCTGGTTGGCACAGAAGTTAAGTCAATAAGGGAAGGCAGGGTCAGCTTTAAGGATGCCTACGCAGACATTAAAAATGGTGAGGTATTCTTACGAAAGCTTCACATATCACCATATACATTTGCCTACTATAGCAATCATGACACATTAAGAACACGCAAATTACTATTGCATAGACATGAAATTAAAAAACTGACCGGAAAAATTAAAGAAAGAGGCTATACGCTGGTTCCGCTCAAAATTTATATGAAAAACAACAAGGTTAAAGTCCAAATCGGTCTTGGCCGCGGTAAAAAACTGTATGATAAGCGGGATAGTATTAAACAAAAAGATATTCAAAGAGACCTGGACCGGGACAGGAAAAAGTATTCTTTTTAGCCAGGGTAAACGCATTTAAACCTGGTATGAATTTTAATTCTTTGTTTTACAGGTACTTATGTAAAACGAGATTTTCATTTGCGTTTACCTTCAAACCGTAACTACCTGAAATCATAAATATGGAAAAGTTCTATACATCGGCCGTGGTTCTTTTAGCCAGTCTGTATTGACTTTTCCCTTTTTGATGCGTATGTTAGGCCCGGTATCAAATATTGAACTGAGCTCAATATAAGCTCAAACCGGGCACAAAAAACATTTTATTTCAATGGACGATTTATTTATGTTTTTGTGCCTTAAGCACCGCCTGATCTTTTACAATTTGGGGGCGAAATGGCTTCGACGGAGATTTTGAAGCTCATGGTAGCATACCGAGTCTTTTGTCAGCTCGTAAACTTGGCAATGAACTATATAATCGCAGACGATTATGATTACGCTGTAGCTGCGTAGAGCAGCTTCCGTCCTGCTGATATCCTTCTTGCAGATCTCAGGTCAGGGCGTAAAAAATTGCAAGACCGCCTTTTCAGGTCGTCTGAGCCTGAAAGGTTGAACTTTTCAGACTATACTGATTAGTATCCATCTCAAAGGAGACAAATCAACTAATATTAAATTTTGAGATAAGTATGTAGAAGCCTGGGTAGATTGTTTTCGGACGCGGGTTCGATCCCCGCCGCCTCCACCAATTGTAGTTTCCATAAAGCTATCCAAACTCGTTGTGCTTAAAAAATATAAGTTTTTGTTGGAGAAAAGAACCTGAATTGGCGCGGATTTGTACATCTCTTTATTTGTTGTGGCACATCAATGAGCCAATACACCAGACCATTTAGAGATCCTGATCCAGTCTGAACGATGTTCAGGTAATAGTCTTCGTTCTCTCTTTCTACGTTCGATGCCAAGCATACTTATAATTTTGATATCATCTACCTGTCTTTGGTCCTGATCAGAGCGTCTATCTAATTGGGATCGTTTATACATAAAACACCTCCTATTTTTTTTTGCCCAGTATATGCTGATACCGCCCAAGATCCCGATAGGGCATCCTGCGCGAAAATTTTAATTCAAGGTCAAGCACGGTTTCGAGGTGCTTTTCTTTGTCTTCGGGATTAAGGATATAATCATGGAATACACGGATACCGCTGTGGCAGATAATATTAACGTTTTGTTGATCAAGCTGGTGCAGGACATCAGCCGGATCTCTGGGAAAGGTAGGTGTCAGGCTTCCGGGCCACCCGGCATATTCTTCTTTGATAATTTTGTTATAATTGACACGAAGCAGATTTTTAAAAATCATCCCGTTCAAATTATAGAATGTCAAAGAAAGCATTCCTTTTTGATCTAATTGGCGGAGCAGGTGGGTGATTAGATCTTGTGGATCTTGTACCCATTCAATCACTGCATGGCATAAAACCAGATCATATGGGCCTTTTTTATTTTCCGGGAGTTCCTGGATGGCACAGTGGACAAGATTTACATTGGGCGTTAATTTCTTTTTTGAAACACGTTGGGCTGCTTTCTCCAGCATTTTACCGGAAATATCGCACAGGGTGACGTGGTGACCCATCTGGGCCAATTGCAAAGAATAAGGTCCATATCCGCCTCCGGCATCCAAAACCCTTAATGGCCTGCGGTTGGGATTATCAAATATCCGGGGTAAAAACTGGCTCAGATCTTTTTGAAGAACGGCAAGGCGAACACGCCCCTTGAAGCCACCATAAATTTTTCTTTGGAATTTGGGGGCCAGGTCATCAAAATTTCGACCATTGTAATTTTTTTTCGACTGCTTCATGGTTCACCTGAACTTATGTCTGTACAAAATATTTGATTTGAACTCTATAGAATGGTTTTTATCCTATTGTAAATAAATGAAATATTTTTTTGGGAATATTGATCCATTTTTCATAGATTTTAATTAGTGTTTGAACGAAAACCCACCCATCTGCTTCGTTGCTGCAAAATCCTGAAATCCTCATGTACTATAGTACACTCCGGTTTCAGGATTTCTTGCGCCTTGCATATGGGCAATTTTTCGCCCAAACACGGGTTTTCGATCAGGCACTAATTAATGGTATAATGTAAATAATTTTTCTCAAATTTCAGTGTTCTGTAAGAAAAATTCTGATTCCGAGGGTTCATCCGACCTGATTGATAAACTGGGTCGGATGATCTGTTTTTAATCCCATCGGGAGTTATATTAAAAAAAAACTAAAATATCTTTTATAACCCACATTGATCTTGCTTAAAATTCGCTTTTTTGGTAATAGTACGTGTTTATATACTGATTTGATTTTCAAAATACGGCTGGCTGTTTAATTCCTCATTAGATTGCCGGCCTTAATAGTATTAATAAACATTTTCCTTTCTGGAGGTTACCTTATGTCCAATATATTATCCGAGGAGGGATTGTCATTTGATGACGTCCTTCTTGTACCAGATTATTCAGCCATACTGCCTGATGAAGTGACCACCCGCACACGGTTGACCAAAAATCTTGAATTAAACATTCCAATTGTAAGTGCAGCCATGGATACGGTTACCGAAGCGTTAACAGCCATCAGTATGGCAAGAGCAGGTGGGCTTGGATTTATTCATCGAAATTTGAGCGTTGAAGAACAGGCCATTGAAGTTGATCGGGTAAAAAAATCAGAAAGTGGCATGATTGTTGACCCGATTACAGTTAATCCGGAAGTCCCTATATCAGAAGTGTTAAAAATTATGGCCAAATACCGAATTTCAGGTATTCCTGTAACAGAAGGGGATAAACTGGTTGGAATAGTAACCAACAGGGATTTAAGATTTGAGACCCAGCTGAACAAGCCGACCCGGTCTGTAATGACCAGTGAAAACCTGGTCACGGTTTCTGTAAAATGTACTCTTGAAGAATCCAAGACCATGCTCCATAAGCATAGAATTGAAAAACTTCTGGTTGTTGACACGGAAGGAAAATTAAAAGGCCTGATCACGATTAAGGATATTGAAAAAATAAAAAAATATCCCAATGCCTGTAAGGATTCTTTGGGACGTCTTAGGGCCGGTGCTGCCATTGGTGTTGGTAACGATATGATGGAAAGAGTGGATGCGCTTTTAAAGGCCTCAGCCGATGCCCTTGTTATTGATACTTCCCATGGTCATTCAAAAAATGTACTCGATGCAATCCGAAAGATAAAAACAGACTACCCGGATTGCCAGCTGGTCGCTGGGAATGTGGCAACGGAAAATGGAGCCAGAGCATTGATTGATGCAGGCGCTGATGCTGTTAAAATCGGTATAGGACCAGGTTCAATCTGCACCACCCGAATTGTTGCAGGGGTTGGTGTTCCCCAATTGACCGCGATTCAAAACTGCAAGGCAATTTCAAAGAAAACAGGTGTTCCGATTATTGCTGATGGTGGTATTAAATTTTCAGGTGATATAGCAAAAGCCATAGGCGCGGGTGCGGATTCCGTTATGCTTGGCAGCCTTCTTGCCGGTACTCAGGAAAGTCCGGGTGAAATTGTTATTTATCAGGGGCGATCATATAAAGCATACCGTGGTATGGGATCTGTAGAGGCCATGAGAAAAGGCAGCTCAGATAGGTATTATCAAAGAGATACAGATGAAGATGACGAACTGGTTCCCGAGGGTATTGTCGGTAGAATCCCATACCGAGGAACAGTCAGGGAAAATATTGTACAGATGATCGGTGGACTCAAGGCTGGGATGGGATACCTTGGCGCGGAATCTGTTTCTGATCTGCACAAAAAAGCAAAATTTATCAAAATAAGTTCTGCTGGGTTAAAAGAGAGTCATGTACATGATGTTGTGATCACCAAAGAAGCACCAAACTACAGGGTTGAGAGCAACTAAGCCAAAAATGACTGAACTTTCTTCTCCATTTTATCACCTCCACCTGCATACGGAGTATTCTCTTTTAGACGGTGCTATTCGACTGGATCCTCTTCTGGAAAGATGCAGGGAATTCGGTATGGACGCTGTCTGCATGACGGATCATGGCACCATGTTCGGCGTGGCTGCTTTTTATGAAAAAGCAAAAAAAGCAGGGATCAAGCCGGTTCTTGGATGCGAAGTCTATGTGGCCCCCCGAACCCTGAATGACCGCACACAGATGGATGCCAAAGGATTGAGCCATCTGGTGTTGCTTGCCAGGGATCTTGAAGGATATACCAATCTGTGCAAGCTTGTCTCCATTGCTCAGTTAAAAGGGTTTTACTATAAACCCAGAATTGATAAAGATCTTTTGGTTGAGCATTCAAAAGGATTGATAGGGCTTTCCGCCTGTCTTAAAGGCGATGTTCCCAAGGCGATTCTTCAAAACAACATGGATGCTGCTGATGATGCAGCACTTTTTTATCAAAACACCCTTGGTGAAGGTAATTTTTTTCTTGAAGTCCAGGAAAACGGGATGGCTATTCAGAAGAAAGTGAATGCCGGGCTGTTAGATATCCACCAGCGCCTGTCTATTCCCATGGTCGCCACCAATGATTGTCATTATCTTTCAAAAGGGGATGACCAGGCTCATGAACTCCTTTTGTGTATCCATACAGGGGATACTATTTCAAATACAAACCGTTTTAAGTTTGATTCCGATCAGCTGTATTTCAAATCACCCGATGATATGATTCAAACCTTT
>JAKIUJ010000255.1 GCA_021647625.1 Desulfobacula sp. | reverse complement strand
GCCAAAAAAGGCGGCTGAATAGAGCAGGGTGGTAAAGCAATTAATAATTTCTACCCCACTAAATTAAAAACCTCACAAAAACAAAAATGGACATCATCCAAACGATACTCAAAGACAGTAATTATCATCTTGCACTCTTCACGAAAAAGGAAATAGAAGACTTACAAGAAACTATCTTTACGAAAATAACCAGAGGGAAAGAAACCCCCTATATAAATTGTATCGTTCGTAAAAAGGATATTCAGCTCAAACCAGAAGAAATTGTCCGTCAACTTTATGCAGCAAGGCTTATCAATCAATATGGATACACCAAAAAACGTATAAAATTTGAATATTCGGTTACTTTTGGCAGAGAAAAGAAAAGTGCTGATATTGTCATTCTTGATAAAGATCGTCCTGACGCTGCCTATATCATTATTGAGCTAAAAAAGCCCAAGCTCAAAGACGGAAAAAATCAGCTTCGTTCCTATTGCAACGCTACGGGCGCACCTATTGGGGTATGGACAAACGGTGAGCAAATATCCCATTACCACCGTAAAGACCCGAATTACTTTGAAGACATCACCGATATTCCCAAGGAAAAGCAAAGCTTAAAAGACATACTAAGCGAACGCTTTACCTTAAAAGACCTTATCAGCAAGGATAAAATAGCCAATGAAAGAAAATCCTTGAAAGACATCATTCTTGAAATGGAAGACGAGGTTTTAGCTAACGCTGGTGTAGATGTATTCGAGGAGGTTTTTAAGCTGATCTTTACCAAACTTTATGATGAATTTGGCAGTAAGAAAGACAAGGCGAATATAGAATTTTATCTTGACCAAAATCTTGATGATGAAGAAAAAGGGGACTACGACAAGCTCAAAGAAACCCTTATTGGCCTTAATGATAAAAAATTTTGCGATAAAAAAGAAATCAAAATACCGGGCATTCACTATGTTCCTTGTGCAACCTTAATTTCAATCAAAGGCGCTGTTGGAGATTTTTCGATTGTCTACAAAGATGCTGAAAAAACAAAGCAAAAAACAGTTGCTGCGATTATTGTGGCGGAAGGTGCAATGACAGCCCATGAGGAAATGATTCCCCATCTTTCCAAAGTTCACCTGTATTCCTTAAACCGATTTTTAGACTATGCTAAAAATAAACAGGAAGAGATACCCCAAACCCTGGTGTTCTGGTTGGATTATTCACAACCGCAATATAAGACTTTTTCAAGGACAGCTTTGTTGACTGCCATCAAGCTTTCAAGAAAAGGAAGGCAGATCACCTTTATCATGAATAAAATGCTGGTGCACAAACTTGAGGGACAAAGGCTCTATGATCAGGCAAGAAAACAAGGAATAAGATTTTTAAGAATTGACACCCCGGAGGATGTCAGCATTAAACAAGAGAACGAAAAAATCTCATTTGCTCTGAAAGAAAAAACACTGAAAAATGTAATCATCTCTTTTGAAAGCGACTGGCTAATTATCCCGGAAACTGTGCAGCCAAGCGATAAAAACTCAATGATTGCAACACTTTTAAAAGATCAGCTTGATTGTGAAAAGTATTTGCAATCCGCCAACGTCCGGCATCGGCCCACAAACAGCCCGAGAAAAGGCATCTTTTATACAGGATCATGCCATGATGAAACAGATGATCTGGATCAAAATATAGAGCTCGATCTGATTTTGAACTCAATACAAAAGATTAATGATAAACAGGAGGTTTCTTCTCCCATAGATATTAAGATCAATACAAAAAAATGTAAAAGATGCCTGACCTGTCTTCGGACCTGCCCCCATGGCGCTATTGTTTTGGACAATAACATGTGTCCCTTTATTGTGGCCACGGCCTGTTTTTCCTGCGGGCTTTGCCTGTCCAATTGCCCGGCTTTTGCCATTGAATCTAAAACATTTTGCGATGCATCGTATGTCGATCTGGTATCAAAAGATGACATCATTGTATTTGCGTGTGAACGATCAGGCGCGCTGGCGGCAGGCGATGATGAGTATGATACTTATATCAAAATACAAAAAGTAGCCTGTGTGTGCCGGATCAGTCAAAACATTCTTCTAAAGGCATTGGAAAAGGGTGCAAAAAAAATAGTATTGGCTGGCTGCCACCCGGACAATTGTCGTTCCATAAAGGGGAGTCAAACCGCCCTATTTCGTGAAAAACATATTACCCGACTTCCAGGATTCGAAAATGACTGTATCACCTTTTTTCCGATTGCAGCCAATGAATCTGTGAAATTCAAAACCTTTCTCGCCAAAGAATTCATAGCCAATTAGGATTATAAAGGATAATATAATGGAAAAAGTAACACTCAAAAAAGATGACAATATATTTGAATGCCTGTCCTGTGGGGCCTGCTCCTCAAGCTGTTCCTGGTTTGAAGGCGAAGGCGGACCCGTGCCGAGACAAATTATCAAAATGGCCGCTCTGGGACTGGATGACTTACTTATACAAAGCGGTATGCTCTGGGATTGCCTTTTATGTAACAGATGTACACAAAACTGTCCCATGGGAATCACCATGGCAAAAGTAGTCCGAAAAGGACGTTCGCATCCAAATGCGGGTAATCTTATATCAGAGGATATTAAAAAAGGGATTAAATCACGCCTGTCAACCGGAGATGTGAATGGGCTGACCCGGGAAGATTTTATTGAAACAGTTGAGTGGATGTCGGAGGAATTTGTGGATGAAGTCAATGATCCTGCAGCCTGTATTCCCTATGACCAAAAAGGTGCACAATTTTTATACCTTCCCAATCCAAGAGAATTGGGTATTAATTTGATGCATTTGACAGCCATGGCCAAACTTTTTTATGCGTCAAATCAATCCTGGACCATGTCCAGCAAGCACACAGATGTTACCAACTGGGGATACTTTATCAGTGATGACAAGATTGCCCGGGAAATGGCTTTGATGGTTATTGAACCGGCCGAAGCCCTTGGGATTGAAACCCTGGTATTGTCGGAATGCGGACATGGGTATCATGTTTTAAAAATCTTAGCTGAAAACCTGATTGGCCGAAAGCCCAATTTTGAAATTATCAGTATGCCTGAGTTTATATTAAGATACATTGAAGAAGGTAAAATCAAACTGGACAAAAACACTCACCCTTATCCTGTTGCGTATCATGACCCGTGCAATCTTGGCCGCAAATCAAATCTTTACGATGCCCCCAGGCAGGTTCTGGCCCATTGCTGCAAAGAGGTAATCGAACTGACACCCAACCGTGAAAATGGTATTTGCTGTGGTGGTGGCGGAGGGATGCTGCAGGACAGTAAAAGCAAACCCAAAAGAATGATCACCGGTAAAGCCAAAGCCGATCAGATTATCGCATCTAAGGTAGACTATATTGCAGCTCCGTGCCTGTCCTGCCACCGGCAACTTGGTGATATTTCAAATCATTATAAATTAGGCGTAAAAATAGATACCATAGCGGCCATGGCTTCCAGGGCTCTTCTATTGCCTGGTATGAATGATGAACCCCCAAAATCGTCAAAATAACAAGGAAGAAAATAAAACTTGAGTAGATCTATAGGATATGAAAAAATAGGCACAAGTAATCAGCATGATTTTTGCCGATAATTAACAGGATATTTACTGATTTTTTAAATGATAAATAAAAAAATATTCGGTCCGCTTTCCGAAGAAACTACCAAAGTAATTTTGGAATGTGTATCTGATGGTGTATTCACAATCGATTACAATTGGGAAATTACCTCCTTCAACCGTGCAGCGGAAGAGATAACAGGTATTAATAGAAAAGACGCCATCGGCAGGCACTGCTGGGAAGTTTTTCGTTCCAACATGTGCGAACAGGATTGTGCTTTAAAAAAAACAATGGAACACGGCAAACCCTTTGTCAGCACATCTGCTTATATAATTAACAGTGATAAAAAAAAGGTACCTATCTCCGTCTCCACCTCTCTTCTCATTGATAAAAATGGAGATGTCATCGGCGGGGTTGAAACGTTCAGAGACCATTCCCTTGTTGAAGAGCTTAGAAAAGAGCTCTCCACCCGATTTATGGTTGAAGATATTGTCAGCAACAGCGATGCCATGAAAGACATCTTCAGCATTATGCCCCAGATATCCGACAGTGATTCTTCTGTGCTTATCGAAGGCGAAACCGGGACTGGAAAAGAATTGATGGCAAGGGCAATTCATAATATGAGCCCTCGAAAGAAAAAACCTTTTATTGCCATTAATTGCGGTGCTCTGCCGGACACACTCCTTGAGTCGGAATTGTTCGGATATAAAAAAGGCGCATTCACCAATGCCGTGCAGGACAAACCCGGAAAGTTTGCTCTGGCCGATGGCGGAACCATTTTTCTTGATGAAATCGGTGATACCAGCCCGGCATTTCAGGTCAGTCTTTTGCGAGTGCTGCAAGAGCATGAATTCATCCCTCTTGGCGGTCTTGCCAAGGAAAAAAGCAATGTAAGGATCATCGCTGCAACCAATAGGAACCTTTCGGAACTTGTAAAATTAACAAAGTTTCGTCAGGACCTGTATTATCGAATAAATGTCATCCGACTAACCCTTCCCCCGTTGAGAGAAAGAATGGAGGATATTCCACTCCTTGTTGAGCGATTCATTAACAAATTGAATGTACGCCAGGGAAAACTGATCCAGGGAATTGACGAACAAGTACTTCCAGCTTTAATGTCACACGAATACCCGGGAAATATCAGGGAACTCGAAAATATATTGGAACATGCATTTGTGCTATGTTCCGAAGGAATTATTCAACTGCGCCATCCCCCCGGACCCTTTTCACTACAAACAAATCCTATCCAAAACAAAACGGATGATCCGGATAAAGAAGCCCAGATAAAACTCATAACAGATGCATTGGCAAGAAACGGCTATAATCGAAATGCCGCAGCAAAGGATATGGGTATCCATAAAAGCACGCTTTTCAGACGAATTAAAAAATTAGGCATAAAACTTCAGACCCGGTCGCG
>JAKIUJ010000021.1 GCA_021647625.1 Desulfobacula sp. | reverse complement strand
TTGACAGACACTTAACATACTGTATGTATTGTTGAGTGTCTGTAAAAAAATTTACGCCTTGTATATCGAACTTTTGTGCTTAGCCATCGGAGTTTCAGCCATTGGAGTTTCAGCCATTGGAGCTTCGAATGGATTTTTTACGAGTCCACAAACTTTGAACTCGCCCCTGGAAAAAAGGATTATGTTGAAAATGAGATGGATTGAGATAAAACTTTTTTTACTGGCAGTCCTGATATTGCTTTCTGGATGCGCAGCTCCCACGGTAAAAAAAATGGAGCAGGAGGTAATCTTTTATCCACCGCTGCCACAACTGCCTAAACTGCAGTTTTTGACAAGCATTTCAAGCGAAGATGATCTGGGACAGGAAAAAAAGAGTGATTTCAGGGAATTTCTGCTCGGAAAAGAAGTGTCCATCAAGCGTTTGGAAAAACCCTATGATATTGGTTCTACCAGAGGAAAACTTTTTGTTCTGGATAAATCATTTAATAAACTAATAATCATAGATTTAATCAATAAACAGATTGATTATCTAAAAGACCAGAGGCTTGGGGCCTTAATCGATCCATCAGGCATCTGGGTCTCAGATGATGAGACCAAATATATTGCAGACATGAGAAGAAAGCAGATTATTGCATTTGGTCCGGATAATAAGTTTTTAAAAGCGTATGGCAACAAAGAGATATTTGGTAAACCTGTTGATGTTGCTGTTTTTGAAAATAAGATTTATGTTGCAGATCTTGAAAAAAATAAAATTTTTGTATTAGATAAATTGACCGGAAAAATAATAAATGCTATTGGAACAGGTGGACTCAAACAAGGCCAGTTCTATAAACCTACCCGTGTTGTGACTGACCTGGAAGGTAATATTTTTGTCAATGACGCTTTTAACTACAGAATTCAGAAATTAGATGCCCAGGGCAGACATATTAAAACTTTCGGTCAAATCGGTGACACTCTGGGATCTTTTGCCAGACCTAAAGGTATTGCCATAGACAAAGAAGGGCATTTGTATGTTGCGGATGCAGCTTTTGAAAATGTCCAGATATTTGATGACAAGTCCGGTAAACTTCTCTTTTTCTTTGGCGGATCAGGTTCTGCTCCGGGAAGTATGTATCTGCCTGCAGGAATTCATGTAGACTATGATAATGTGGAATATTTTAACAAGTTTGCAGACAAGGATTTTAAGCTCAAGTATGTTTTTTATGTACTCAATACTTTTGGAAAAGATAAAATCAATGTTTATGGATTTGGTGACTGGATTGGTGGATCCCTATCCGGAGGAGGTGATTAACGGTTCAATAATTAAATCGTTTATTCAAAACTAAACAGATGCAGAACACCTGTGTATATTATACTATATTTATCACCATTATTTTTTGTGTTTTGGGCTTTCATCCCGCAAATGCTCAAAAAATTTTTTATTTCAGCAGACCAAAGCTTGCTGCAGATCTCTCATACGAAGCTACCCGGGAAATCAGGAAAGGTAAAAATATCAATTCCACAGATACCATAAATGATTATACTGAGCACTTGAACATTGAAACCAAAGGCTGGGTTTATCATCCAGCCCTTTTCGATTTTAAGCTCGGTCTTTCTCCTGAATGGACCCAGACATTTGAAGATCATACTATTGGTACTATATCTGCCTCAAATAATATTAAATCGTATTTTATGGGATATTATTTTGATGCTTCTGTTTTCCAGTTCAAACCCTATACGCTGCAGTTTTTTGCAAGAAAGCAGGACAATGATATAACAGGTTCCTTTGCCAGTAAATCCGATTCTCTGGCAACAACCTATGGAACAAACCTGGTATTAAAATACCGCACACTTCCCACCATAATTGGATATGTACACAACAGCATCAATCAGACAGGTTTTTACAGTTCAATTGATGTGGAAGATGAATTCAAACTGGACATGAGGCTGCCAAAGGAAAATAATAAATCCTCACTCAATATTTCTTTTATTGATAAGACCCAGAATACGAATGGTTTTTTTTCAAACGTTAAAACATTGGATAGCGATCTTAACAATATATGGGAATTTTCAAAAGATCAAAGACGCTCCCTTATTTCTTACCTGCAATATAGAGAAACAAAAGGCACTTTGTTCAATAATTCTACAATTACCTTTAATCAAAATTTTTTCTGGGAACAAACAGAAGAATTAGATTTTAACGGGCAGGCATACTATTCAAATACAAAATACGGCGAATTTAACAGTGAAACAATGACTATAACAGCTGGATTGAACTATGATATATTTGATAATCTCCAGGCAAACTTAACAGGAGAGGCATCAGCCAGAGAGTATCAGGGAGGAAGCGAACAGATCTATTCAAGCGGGATGGGACTGGATTATCAAAAGAGTACACCTCTGGGAGAATTTCGTTTAATCTCTAATAATAATTACCGGATCAGATTCAGGAATGTTTCTGATGGATTGATTCAAACATTAAATGAGCCGCATACCCTGAACACAACACAACTGGTTTTTTTGAATGAGAAATATATTGATCCGGGTTCTATCATTGTTACAAATGCAGCCAGTTCAATCAGATATATAGAAAATATCGACTATATCATTACCCAGGTGACACCCTTTGTAAGAATAAGGCGGGTGCCCCTTGGGGCCATTGCCGATGGGGAAAATGTTCTGGTAAGTTATCAATTTGATAATCCTTCAAACTATGATGATGCAACCTTGAGTCAGTCATACGGGATTACCTATATCCCAATTGAACCTTTATCTATAAGTTACCTGTATAACCGGTATGAGCAGTTTTATAAAGGCGGTGTACCACCTGATTACCTGGACAAAGATGTTATCCAGACAGGTGACATAGCCTGGGACGTCAAATGGTCCAGAACCAGACTGTTTTATCAGAATACAAATAGTGAATCCGGAACTTCCAATTCAAGATGGACTGCTGAGCAAGCTATATCATACAGGTATTCAAGAAGTGTTTTTACCATGTTGTCTGCAATCTATGGAGTTTCAAAATTTAAAGATATCAATGAAAATGAAACATTTTATCTATTAAGATCTCAAGTTGATTATGCTCCGTCAAGATCCTGGAAGATAAGTCTTGAAGGTTATAGAAACGGGATTTCCGGAGACTCAATAGATACATTGGATCATGGTTTTTCAGCAGAGGTTGATATGTTTTATGGAATCTGGAGCACCAGTATCAAGTACATATTTATTTATGAAAAAGATGGTGCATCAAGTCAATCACGGCAGCTTAACTCAATTTATTTTAGAGTGTCCAGGAGTCTATGGTAGCCAGATACACATATTCGTCCAAACACGAGTTTTCGGTAAGGCACTATTCAAGGGTGATTGCGGCGTTACTGATTTTTGTCAGCTTGTTTGCATCCTGTCAGAAAAATACTGTGCCGGTTAATGATGCAATAAAGCCTGTTCTTGTATGGCCAAAAGAACCTGAGACCGCTCGGATAAGATTTTTATCTTCTGTTTCGAATCCTATGGATTTTAAGATTAAAAAAGGATTTTTTCAAAAAATTTTTGATTATCTTGCAGGAAAGACAATAAATTCAATTGTTTCGCCATATGGCGTTGAAACCGATTCAAACGGCAATCTTTATGTTGTGGACACCTATCTTAAAATTGTGCATGTTTTTAATGTTCAGCAAAAAGAATATTATGCTTTCCCAAACAATAAGGCCCCTTTTTTATCTCCCTTTTTATCTCCCATTGACCTGGCAATAGATGATAAAGACAAAAGAATTTTTGTCAGTGACTCCCAGCAGGGAGTTGTGAAAATTTTTATAAATAATGGAAAAAAATATGCCGGACAAATCGGGAAAGGTGTTTTTGAGAGACCCACCGGAGTTGCCATAAATGAAAAAACTTCCGAGCTTCTTGTTGTTGATACCAAAAGTGCAAATATCTTCCGTTACGATCTTGAAACACTCAATTTAACAGGAATGTTCGGCAGAGGAGGGACAAGAGACGGCTGGCTGCATTTTCCCACAAATATTTTTGTTGAAAAAAATGGAAACATAATCGTTTCTGATTCGCTCAACTTTAGAATCCAGATTTTTTCACCCAAAGGAATTTTTATACGCTCATTTGGCAGTGCAGGGGATAATCCCGGTTATTTTACAAGACCCAAAGGCGTGGCTTCGGACAGTGAAGGCAATATTTATGTTGTGGACAACCTGTTTGATAATATTCAAATATTTGATAAGCAGAACAGGCTTTTAATGGCTTTTGGCAGCCATGGCAATCAATCAGGGCAGTTCTGGCTGCCAACCGGTATTTTTATAGATAAAAATGACAAGATATATGTTGCAGATTCTTATAACAAGCGGATACAGATTTTTCAATTTTTGAAAACGCCGCCTGAACTGGTAAAGGATAACAATGGTTAAGCATATTTCCATATATCTGCCGGCTGCCGTTTTAATGATATTGTTTGTTTTTTCCAGTGCATTTCCCGGGAGTATAAGTCTTACCAAACACAATTTATCGGTAACAGGACCCGGCGCTAACAAGGCCGCCACCGAAGATGAGATATGCATATTCTGCCATGTCCCCCACGGAGCAACAAAAGATATTCCTTTTTTGTGGAACCATAGCGCCCAGGCAACAACTTATACCCCATATGCCAGTTCAACCCTCCATGCAACGCCTGGGCAGCCCACCGGAGCTTCCCGGCAGTGTTTAAGCTGCCATGACGGAACAATTGCCCTTGGCGGGCTTGTTTCAAGGCCTGATGAGGTCGTTTTTGTCGGTGGTATTCGTTTAATGCCGCCTGGAGAATCAAACCTTGGAACGGACTTATCCGATGATCATCCTGTCTCATTTGTTTATGACACAAGTCTTGCGGTTTCAAATACGGAGCTTGAACTGCCGTCGACCCTGCCTGAACAAATTAAGCTTGAAGATGACCGGATTCTGCAATGCACAGCATGCCATAATCCCCATGATGATGCCTTTAATAATTTTCTGGTAATGTCAAATCAATATTCGGGTCTGTGCACTGCCTGTCATTCGCGAACGGGTTGGGTACTGAGTTCTCATTCTGCCTCCAATGCCCAGTGGAACGGCCAGGGAACAGATCCCTGGGCTGGTGCTGATTATGCCACTGTGGCTGAAAACGGGTGTAATAATTGTCATACCTCCCATTCAGCAGGAGGAAAACAAAGACTTTTACATTATGCTTTTGAAGAGGATAATTGTCTGGGCTGTCATAACTCAAATGTTGCATCCAAAAATATTGAAATGCAGGTGACAAAACAGTATAAACACCCTGTACAGAACTATTCAAATAAACATGATGCAGCAGAGAGTTTTGATTCATACACCGTGCCCAGTCATGTTGAGTGCGTGGATTGCCATAATCCTCACCAGGCAAATAACAGCCAGTCACCAGGACCTCCTTTAGTATCCGGTGCGAATCAGGGGGTTTCGGGAATTGATTCCAATGGACAAAAGATTGCCAATGCTCAAAATCTCTACTCAATCTGTTCAAAATGTCATGGTCAAAATAATGTGATCACCTCTTACCCTGTTACCCGGGAAATCGGGCAACTGGATACTCAATTGGAATTTGCTCCGGGTAATCCTTCATATCATCCGGTTCAGACTGTTGGAAATAACCCTGATGTGCCCAGCCTTTTGTCTGGATTTTCAAGCAATACCATCATAAGCTGTACGGACTGCCATAACAATGACGAAGCAGCCGGCCCCAAAGGTCCCCATGGTTCAAGCTATAAGTTTTTATTGGAAAAAAATTACAATACAAATGATTATACCACGGAAAGCCCTTATGAGTACGACTTATGCTATAAGTGCCACAGCAGAGCCAGTCTTCTGAGCGACCAGAGCGGATTTCCGCATAAGGAGCATCTTGATGACCGGACACCCTGTTCTGCCTGCCACGATCCTCACGGTATCAGCAGTTTGCAGGGGAATAGTACCAACAACAGCCATCTGATAAATTTTGATATTACAATTGTACAACCAAGCAATCGAGGGGACAGATATTTTGAGGATTTAGGAAGGTTTACAGGACAGTGTTTTTTAAGCTGTCATGGAAGAAATCATCAGAGATGGGGGTATGATGAGTTTAATGACTGGAAGGGTAAAAAGAACTGAAAGGTAAATCAAATTTAATTTGAAAGAGGGAGTCAATGACACAAAATCCGGTTCACAAAACATTTTTTTTACTAAGGGCTCACTCAAAAATTAATTACCAATTTTGCAAGTTGATTAGCCTGGCCGGTAAGGCGTGGAACCAAAGGCATATCGAGATATGCCGTGTTTTCACAACGCAGTCGGGCAGGATGAATCGGCTCGCAAAATGTAAAGTTATTTTTGAGTGGGCCTTAAGCTTGTTGGTATTATGCTTTGTCTTGAGCAGCCCGAAAATAGCTGTTGCAGCAGACATTGGAAATTGCCTCTTATGTCATAAATATCCGGGGTTAAGCCGAATTGAAGGAGACAAGGGCATTTTCAGGCTTTTATACGTGAATGAAAAAACCTTTAATTCGAGCATGCATGCCAAGGTGAAATGTGAAGGATGTCATACAGATATAAAAAAAATACCCCATGATCCTGCAAAAAAAGTGGATTGTCTAACCCAGTGCCATATAATAGAGCCTTCCAGCGAACAAAAATTTTCTCACAAAGATGTTGCTCAATTTTTAGAAAACAGTGTGCATGGTAAACTGGATGAGACCAAACAACTCAAAAAATTTCCAGAAGACCGGCCGACATGTAAGAAATGCCATGATAATCCTTTATACCGCCCGGTTTCTTTAAATAAAACAATGATGCCTGGAATTTCCGATCAGTCAATAGGCAGGTGCAGGGTATGCCATAAAAAAGATGAATTTATCTATCGTTTCTACAATCATGTGACCACCCGTCTGCGAAGAAGCAGGAATCCTAAAAATATTACAGAAGTATGTATCAGGTGCCATGATGATATAAATCTTGTGAAAAGACATGGGATGTCTATTAAAGCTGTTGCAACTTATAAAGAAAGTTTTCACGGCAAAGCTGCGGAGTTTCTGGATGAAAGGATTCCAGACTGTCTTGACTGCCATGTCAACAGAGGAGAATCAGTGCACCAGATGTTGAGTGCCAAAAACACATTGTCTTCCACACATGAAAATAATAAATACAAAACCTGCTCAAATATAGAGTGTCATCCCAAAGCAACGCCAAGGCTTGCTCAATTTAAGGTCCATGCAGAATTCAGCAAAACACAGGATCCGAAACGATACTATTTTGAATCAGCATTCATTATATTAACCGGAGGGACACTTCTTCCTTTGCTGGGGATTATGCTTCTGGATTCAATTCGCCGGCTGTTTCCAACCCTTTCCCGGAGGAGGAAAAAATAAATGAAAAGGCATATAAAGATAGTTAATGATAAAAAATATTTTTTTCGGTTCACAGTTAACCAGAGAATTCAGCATGTCATTCTTGCATCATTGGTAATGATTCTTGTTCTAACTGGTATGCCGTTAAAATTTCATGATACTTTCTGGGCCCCTTATTTATATAACCTGGTTGGAGGGATAACTATTGCACCGATTATTCACAGGATGGCCGGTACGGTTCTGCTGTGTTTATTTGTTTATCATGTCATATACATGGTCACTGTTATCTACAAAGGGCAAATTGTGCCTTTGAAAAACAAAAAAGGCTTAAGCCTTGTAAAATTAGTAAAGCTGCTTATTAACCAACCCTTGATTCCAAATTTAAAAGATGCAAAAGACATTTTATCACTGATAAAGTATTTATTTTTCATGACCGGGGAACATCCGGAAGGCGCAAGATTCACCTGGAAAGAAAAATTTGATTACTGGGCTCCTTTCTGGGGTATTGCAATCATCGGCATGACGGGTCTGATAATGTGGAACGAAGAGGCGGCTTCAATGTTTTTAACGGGAGAAATAATCAATTATGCCTTGATTGCTCACAGCGATGAAGCATTACTGGCGGCTTTATTTTTGTTTATCTGGCATTGGTATAATGTCCATTATTCATTGTCGGTATTTCCCATGGGAACCGTTTTTATTACAGGGTATCTTTCCGAGGAACTTATGGTGGAAGAACACTATGAATATTATGTTGAGATGATGACAAAGGAAGGATATAAAGACCAGATCCTTCCTCCGCTTGGCTATGATAAGGGTGAATCTGAAACGACAAAGGAACTTTTCTAATGAAAGCCATTATTACCAAACTTTATATTGTAGCAACCATAGTGGTTACCATGTTTCTTATGTTTGTCATATGGCAGTTGACATTCGGACATATCGTAGAGGAATATAAAAACAGAAAAGAATTTGAGCTTGCTTCCACTGGCACTGATAAAAAGAAAAATTTGCCTAAAAAAGAAAATTTTAAGGATTTGATACTGGACAGTGACGAAAGGGTCAAGCTCTATCTTGGGTACAAGGTTTTGGATGTAAAAAGAATAGAGGGTCATTTTCATCATATTGACTATGAGATGGTCCCTGATAAAAGGAATTATTGTATTTCCTGTCATGGAGAAATTCCCCATGACAAAATAAAGGAAATCAGGGCTTTTGCAAATATGCATGCATCTTTTATTGCCTGCCAGACATGTCATATTAAACTTGAAAATGAAGATAAAACAAATGTTTATAAATGGTATGATCGTACCAGTGGAGATATCGTTTCAAGCCCTGTAAAAGATGGTGTTCTTCCAGGGATTTATAAATCCAAAATCATACCCTTTGAGAAAAAAAATGGTGTGCTTCAAAGAATAGACAACCAGGAACGAATTGATTTTGCAGCAGATTTTAAAATTAACGAGCCAACACTCACAGAACTGCAAAAAACAAAAGCAAAAAAAATCATACACAATTCAATAAGCAAACAGCCCTATTCCTGTGAAGACTGCCACCAGAAAAAGGCCCCTCTGCTGCCGTTTGAAGACTTAGGGTATACAAGAAAGAGAGTAAATACTTTTCTGGGTACAGAAGTAATAGGCATGATAAAAAATTATTCCGAATTTTATATGCCCAGAATATTACACCCTGGATTTGGAGAAGAGAAAACCAAAAAATGATTCGATTGATTTTTTTTTGTATAACTCTATTGGTATTGCCGGTAACTGATACCTATGGAATAAATTTGATTCCGGCAACCAAACTATTTGAAATCACCCGGGGCCTTAATGAGCCCAGTGATGTTGCTGTATCACCCAGGGGACTGATTTATATTGTTGACGGTGTGAATAACAAAATTAAAATTTTCAGCAGCAGTGGAAAATTTATTTCATCCTTTGGAAAAAAAGGCAAGGGCCCGGGGCAGTTTTTATATCCTCTTGGAATTGATATTGATCAAACCGGGAAAGTCTTTATTGCAGATTCGCAAAACCACAGGGTTCAGACATTTAATTCAAAGGGGATGGTTCTTTCTCAAATCAATATACCTTCAAAAACAAGTAAGCTTTCAGATCCGACGGATGTGGCCGTTGATGAAAAAAAAAATCGATTTTATGTGGTTGATAATGATAACCACAAAGTTCTTGTTTATGACCTGTCGACCCTGAATTTGATCAAAACTTATGGAAAGCCCGGAACCGGTAAGCGGGAATTTCGATATCCTTTTTTAATGGCCGTTGACAGCGAAAGCTATTTATATATTGTTGATGTGATTAATACCAGGGTCCAGGTACTTAACTCCGAAGGCCTTTATGTGACGGATATTGGTGGGTGGGGAGTTGAAAAGGGGCAGTTTTTCAGGCCAAAAGGAATTGCAATTGATAAAAAAAATCGTGTTTATGTAAGCGACAGCTATATGGGGGTGATCCAGATCTTTGAAACAACAGGAGAGCTTTTTGCCGCCATAGGTGATGCTGCAACAGGTTCAATAATGAGATTTAAAACTCCCATGGGCCTGTTTGTTGATGAAAAAAACAGGCTTTTTGTAGTGGAAATGTTTGCCAATAAAGTCAGTGTATTCCAAATGAAAGCAAATCCTTAGGAACGTACAGTCTTTGTGATTTTGTATTTTTTTAATTTGCTGTACAGGGTGGATCGACTTATCCCCAGCCTTTTTGCCGCCCGCTGCTTATTCCAGCTGCAATCTTCAAGGATTTGTTTCAAAATAACTATTTCGTTATCAGCAATTGCTCCTTGTGATTCATTTTTGCTCAAAGCATCTTTTGTACAAATATCAGCAGGAAGATTGGACGCTTTGATTCGGTTGCCTTTTGCAAGAACGACAGCATGTTCGATACTGTTTTCCAACTCTCTTACATTTCCCGGCCAATGGTAATCCAGGAGTATTCTAATAGCAGTTGAATTGAATTCTTTTGGTTTTTCTCCTAATATCGAGGCAAATTTGTTTTGAAAATACCTTGCCAGAAGGGAAATATCCTTTGGCCGGTCCCTTAATGGAGGCAGTTTGACAGGTATCACATTAAGCCTGTAGAAAAGATCTTCTCTAAAATTGCCTGCTTTGACTTCCTCAACAAGATTTTTATTGGTGGCCGCCAGTATACGGATTTCGACTGACAGGGTCTTTTCGCCGCCCAGTCGCTCAAATTGACGTGTCTGGAGAACTCTGAGCAGCTTAATCTGGGCAGATGGGGAAATTTCGCTGATTTCATCCAGAAATACGGTTCCACCATCAGCCTGCTCAAATCGACCCATTTTCAGTCTGGAAGCCCCGGTGAAAGAACCTTTCTCGTGGCCAAAAAGTTCGCTTTCCAGGAGAGTTTCAGGATATGCTGCGCAATTGATAACAACAAAGGGATTGTCTTTTCTAAGGCTCTGCTTATGAATGGCACAGGCCACCATCTCTTTACCTGTTCCGCTCTCACCCTGGATTAAAACCGTGGCATCAGTTGGAGCAATATCATTGATTAATTTATAAATAGACTGCATTTTGGAATCAATGCCGATCATGCCATGAAAACCCTTTGAGGATATCAGTCGGGAATGCAGCCCGGCCAGCTCTTCTTCATGCAATACAGCCCGTTTTATCGTTCCGGATGCCTGTTCTAAGATCAGTGAAATCATGTTTAATGCTATTTCATCGCATTGGCAAGTCACAGGGCACATCATTACAAAAGCACCATCAAGCTCATGGCCTTCCAGCATTGGAATAATGGTTTGTTTTTCCTGGTATGGAAAGTTGTCCGGCACCAGGGGAGAAAAGATCTTTTTGGTGTGTGATATGGTAAGCCCTTTTAATTGTTTAATTGTTTTTAATACTGTACGGGTTGTCTTCTTGTTCTTTTCGAGTGTAGCTCCCTTTTCTGATAAAATATAAAGTTTGGTATAGTCACTGTTAAAAATAAAAATCCGCATGCATTCATTATTGATCATGGATCCCAGTTCATTAATTAAAAATGAAGCCACGCCATCCAGTGATTTCTGACCGCTGATTTGTTTTAAAACATAGCAGAACTTTTTCATCTCTTTGTTTGCCCGCAAAAGATTTTCTTCAGCTGTTTTTCTATCAGAGATGTCAGTTGCAATCTCGAGTCTTACAATGCTGTTATCAACCCAGGAGATGGCCTGGTCCCTGACCTCATACCATTTTTCATTGATTTTGTTTTTTAATTCCCAGATTTTCACACCAGATGGTTTTCCATCTGGGTTGATTAAGTCAGTATTGGTACAAAAATCACATGGTCCGGTTTGATTGTCATGCAGAACCTGCCAGCAGATTTTTCCTTTTACGTCTCCAACCAGATCGCTCAGGTGTTTATTTAAGAATAATAATTCATATGATTCCATATCAGCAACATAAACAGCAGAATCAAGATTATTCAAAATAGTCAGCAGTCTTTGGTGGGACTGCTTAAATTCAATGGTTTTTAAATCCACTTTTTCTTCAAGGTTTCTGCTGTGATAATAATAGGCTCTCAGGGAATATGCAGGGCCAAGCAGTATAATAAAAACAACTAACAAAATCAGCATGAGAGTTGTCACATAGGCCTTTCCGGCATTGGTTACTGCATCTTTTTTAGGTGCCCATATACCAATTGACCAAAAGGTGTTTTGTAAATTTATCGGTGCATAGGCAATCAGTTTGTTTTCGATTTTAGTGCCAAATTTTTTAATATTTTCATCAAAATTAAAAAAAGTATATGATCCTGGCCCTGAACCGCCGTTAACCATTTTTTCCAATACATTCTGGAATTTTGGAAAACCATCGGCCTCTTTGAACAGATTTTTTCCAAACAGGCGCTTATCACAGCTGAAAAGAGAGGTATAACTTTTATCAATGAGAAAAATATGCCCGGTCTCAGCAGATTCCTGGGGAATTATAAATTTGTGAACCAGGGTCTCCAGTTCAAGGGTATAGATTATAAGGCCGTTAAAATCCTTTTCAGGGTTGTAAAAATTGTCTGATTTTTTTTGTGTGAAGATGGGAGCTGCAATCAATAATCTTTTTTTACCTGTATCACTCCCTTTGAATTCGACAAATTGTAAGATGTAGTGACTGCTTCGCCCCATGGTTTTTACATCTTTATAATATTGGCGCCAGGAAAAATTTCTGCCTTCTACCTCTTTAGCGTTAACCGCGTATCTGATGGTTCCTTTTGAGTCCATTACAGCGATATCATTTATCCCATGAGGTTTAAGATCCTTAAATTCCAGAGCCAGCATTTCACGGGTTTTTTGTTCATCAAATTCTCGTATAAACGGGATTTTGCATAAAGTATTCAGTGAACCTGACAGATTTTCAAAATATTGTTCAATTTTTCCTGCAATTTTTGCTGAACGAACATGTTGATTCAAATTAAAAGCCGCATCATTTGCCTTCTGGGTTGATAAAAAAAAATAAAATCCAACCAGTATTATTACAGTAATCTGCATAAGAGCAATGGTAACATTAACCAGGGGTTTGCCCTTAAACCCTTTGACAAACTCTTTAACGTCCCGGATGTTAACTTTCATGAGTATCCAGTCAATAAAAATTAAAATTTTTGGTTGGGTTCACGCAATTGCTGAACCATATATATTATTTTTTTTATCTTTTTATCTTTCAGTTTGTCTTCTAATTCCTCTGTCTCAATATTTTGAATTTCATCAGCAATTTTTTTGTATTGGTATTTTGAATTGATGAATTGATTTTTAATTGCTTTTCTCATTTTATCCATGCTTTCTGCAACATCCGAGAATTCATCCGCCCGTCTTAAAATAATTTTTTCAGATAAATTCCCGTTTTGAATTGTTTTAAGGCCTGTAATTAATTTTGTGACAGGGTCATTGAGTTTTTTCAGCATTCTTATACCGGTGATAATGAAAAAAAATGAAACAAATGCCAGACTGAAAAAGTTTACATATATAAAAATTCGTATTAATACCTCTCCTGTTGTTTGTGCGCTCACATGCACGCTCCATTGCAATTTTTCGAGTTCATTCATTGCTAAATAATTAAACAGTGCAGTTGAAAATATACTGCCTATCAGAGCTACGATAACAAATCCCAATGCGAATTTTAATTGAAATTTTGAATGAACAAAATATTTCCGTCTTTTTTTATGGTTCACCTGCAATTGCCCTATTTTTTATGACATTGTTGACATAGACTGCTTTTAAAATTATCAGACACAAGCATATACTTCTCTTTTGAATAGACGTTGTGACAGGTGCCGCATCCAATTTTGCCGTTAAATAACCGGATCTCTTTAGGAAGCATGACCGGGGAATTGAATTTGGCTGGTTTTTTTAAAGCAATATTTTTAAATGAAATACCCACAGGGTGATTCAGTTTAAGGGAAAAATGTTTCCATTTTCCAGCACCCCTTGTACGGGAAGTCCTGTCAATAAACCTGTCATGACATTCAATGCACTGAAGTGTATAGTCATCTAAGGTGCCGTTTGGATTTGTTACTGTAAGCGTACCTGTATGAACTTTTTCAAAAACAATATGTCCCTTTTGGTTTATTTGATGGCAGGCGCTGCAAAAAACCATGCCTCTTCCCGGCCGCCGGAGAAGATACTGACTAAAGCGTTTGTTGTTAATGGAAAAAGGATGAACAAAATGGCAGGTAATACAGCTTAATTTATTGTCCACCAGGGGCATGTCTGCAGGTATTTTTTTGCGGGGAAAAATGCTGATCGGATGGGATAATTTTTGTTTTCTGTCTTGATGGCAGCTTTCGCAAACCGAAGCTGTGACGGGTTTTAATTTGGTTTTTTCGTTTTCAATATTTAAGTGGCACAAAGAGCATTCATCCTGTTTGAAATTATGAGCTTTATTCAGGCCGGCATATACTTTAAACCCAATGACCATAACAGCAAAACAAAGAAATAACCGGGTATATTTCATAGATTTATGTCTTTGAATTCCTGGCATATAATATCATTGAGTCTGCGCAAATCAATAATTTTTTTTGCATTTTGTTCATAGTTGCCGATTGAAGATTTATAAGAATTGAGCTCTTGTTCAAGTTTTTTTAAATTTGAATTATACCTTTTATGTCTGTCCTCGTATGCCCGGGCCATTGCATTTAACGCCACTGCCAGGGAATGTATGACGTCTTTTTTTCTGAAATATATTCTTTGATTGAATTTTCCTTTTTCAAGCATTTTTGTAAATCTATTAATTTTTATAAAGGGTCCTGCAATTCGATGTGAATAGAAAATACCAAGAAGCAGCAGTCCGGCTGCCGTAATAACAAAAAAAATAAGATTAATGGCTATGGTTCGATATAAAAGACTGTTCTGGAGATTTATTATGTTGAATTGAGCAGCGGCAAAGTGAGGGCCTAACGGAGTATGCAGATTTTGATACAGAATGAAACTTGAAACAATGCTGAAAAATAAAAATAGAGCCAACAAAAGAACAAGCATTTTTGCAAAGCCTATTTTTATTATTGATTCTTTGAGCATTTTTACTTTTCCATAATCCTTTAATTTGTTGAGCCAGCTTAGAAAATCTCTCATTTTTTTAAAAATGAGAGATTGATTTTGGGACTGCCACTTTGTAGTATTTATACAAAAGACATGTCAAGATCTAAAAGTGTCTTTTAGCTGAATCTTTTGTTCTGCTGACCCCTGCAATACCTATGATACCCAGGCCGAAAAGAAGTATTGTGGCAGGTTCAGGTACTGGATTATCTCCATATAGTTTTAGACTGACGTTATCAATCCTGTATGAAGAATCATCTACTGTCTCGGCGCGGAATGAAAAAAGAGCTGAGGTATCAGGGGCAGTGATCAAAGTGCCTGAGTTGAGATACTCATTGTCAGTACTGGAAAAAAGAGCCATGAGCCAGTTGTCATCCATGTAAACCTGAAAGGACAATGCATTGCTGCCATAATTGCTATAGACCCTGGCTACATCAAAATTCAGTCGATAGACAGCGCCTGATACCATACCGTAAACGGTCTGCTCAATGGTCGGGTCAGTTGAACTTGTCCCATTTGAATTCAGGATAAAATTGCCGTCGGGATTGCCAAGGGAAGTCCTCCATCCGCCAGCCGAGTCAATGTTGATCGATGTCCAGGAATTGCCGGTACCATTGGAGGGGACTGAACTTTCGAAATCTCCGTTTAAAAAAAGGTTGGCCGAGCCGACCCCTGCAAAGGCCAGTAAAAGCAAAATTGACAACATAAAAACAAGACATTTTTTTTTCATCTTCTTTCTCCTTAAGTTGAGATTGCATTTAAAGCGGTTTTTCATTAAACCAGTCGCACATTGCCCAGGAAAATTTGCAATAATCATGCCGTAATATCTATGCCTTGAAATCAACGGTCTGAAAGGCATTTTCGAAAAAAGGAACTGCCACATATTACATTTTTTACATATAAATATTACATTTTTTATACAATATATGGTAAGTTAATTTCCGCAAAAAATGTCATTATTATTTTAAACAATAGCGCTGGACAAGATAAATTGGTCTCATAAATAAAAAACGGTGGACAGTAGGTGGACAAAACAGCGTTTAAACAACAAAGGCTTCGAGCGATAAACGCTGGAAGCCTTTTATATCGTGGTGCCCAGGGACAGAATTGAACTGCCGACACGGGGATTTTCAGTCCCCTGCTCTACCGACTGAGCTACCTGGGCTCAAACAACAAAAGCGTTTATATTCTTTTTGGATATCGATGTCAAGGAAAAATGTATCAAAAAATGTGAAATCAGGCGGATTAAATATCTCCAAAGATGTGCTGTACCAGGGTACTGCCTGAAATCGCTGCTGTTTCTGCCCTTAAGATTCTCGGGCCAAGGGAATATGAGTTAAACCCATATGACTCGATAAAAGAGATCTCTCCTTTAGAAAAGCCGCCTTCAGGACCGATTAAAAGAGTGATGTTTTTTATGGGTTTGGAAGGTGTTAAGGTTTTTAACTTTTTTGTGGCATTTTCCCAGAATGCTATTTTTACATCATCATTTCGGGATAGATTTAAAACCTCTTCCAGGCTGACAGGAGATGTGATTTTTGGCAATTGGCTTCTGCGGCATTGTTTTAGGGATTCTTTGGCAATGGTCTCCCAGCGGGTAATTCTCATTCTAATCTTTTTTGGATTAGGCGTGGGTATGGAGCGTTCGCAAAAAAAAGGAATCCAGTTGTGTATGCCCAACTGCGTGACATGTTTGATAACAAGGTCCATTTTTTTATCCTTTAGCATACCCGTGCAAAGTGTAATTTCAATGGGAGATTCTGTTTTTGAATCCAGTTTTTCAATTATATCAAGTTGGATCCTGGTGGAAGAGCATTCTTTGATTTGACCTGTAAAATCCTGGCCTTTGCCATTGGTCAGGTGAATATAATCTCCACGGGTTAAGCGCAGTACTTTAAAAATATGCCTGGCATCCTGGTCTGTAATGGTGGCAGTACAAGGTATGTCGTTTATTTTTGGAATTATAAATTTTTGCATATCATGTCTGTTTAGAATAAAGTTGCGGGATTGTAAATGGCTTTATTAAACCCATCCGGGGTAAACGCAAGTAAATGTGCTATAAATCATAACGATGGTCATACGGATCTGCGTTTACCCTGGTTAAATAGTTGACACAGAAGAATTGCTTTGGTATTTTTTGGTGTTTGTGGGTATAGGACAGCTTTCTTGATTATATCTTAATAAAGTGAGGCGGTTATGACCGATATGATAGATTGGGATGATGATATTTTAGGTGAAAGTGATGCTGACGAAGGAGTTATTGAACTCACGGATGTTGTTGACAGTGCAAAAGATGCGCAGACAAACGATATTATTGAACTGACCGATATTGCCGAGTCTGATGATGTCATTGAACTGACTGATATTGTACAGCCGGAACAGGCAGTGCCATGTCAGACAGAGCTTGATTTGAATATTGTTACCGAAGACGCATTGGACATTGTTGAAGACTTTGGACCGGATGGAGATGATTCTTTAACCAGAGATCTGGAGCTTGAGATCGAAACACCCGTTATCGCAGAGATTGACCCGGAAATTAAAACACAAGCTGATTCTTACTCGGAAAAACAGATGGCACCAGAACCAATACAGGTGTCAGCAGAACAATTGGAATCTGCTCTTGAACGAGTGATTGAAAAGAAGTTTGCTGATAAAATTGAATCAATTTTGTTTGAGGTCATGGAAAATGTGATAGAAAAAGAACTTGCATCAATTAAAAAGAGTCTGCAACAGGATCTGGATCAGATCGAGAACGATTAGGTTTAAAGCAGGTAAATATTTAAAACTGTAATGGGGATTCATTAACAGATCCCCTTTTTTCATTAATATGGGTTTGAGGAGTTAATATATGGGTTCTGATTCTCTGGATAAAGGGTATGAGCCGGCAGGCATTGAAGAAAAATGGTATAAATTCTGGCTTGATAATGGATTTTTCAAGGCAGAAGATAAAAGCGATAAAAAAGCATTCTCCATTGTGATTCCACCACCGAATGTTACTGGTGTTCTCCATATGGGCCATGCATTAAATAATGTTGTTCAGGATATCATGTGCCGCTACAGACGGCTTTTGGGATATAATGTACTATGGATGCCGGGAACCGATCATGCCGGGATTGCTACCCAGAATGTCGTGGAAAGAGATTTGGCAACAAAAGGTCAGACACGTGACCAGTTAGGCCGTGAAGCATTCATTGAAGAGGTTTGGAAATGGCGTGAGAAATCAGGTGGTGCCATCATAAACCAGCTCAAACGTCTTGGAGCTTCCTGTGATTGGGACAGGGAACGTTTTACCATGGACAAAGGCCTTTCCGATGCAGTACGCAAAGTTTTTGTAAGGCTTTATAAAGAAGGCCTGATCTATCAAGGCCATTATATTATCAACTGGTGTCCCCGGTGTAAAACAGCCCTGGCCGATCTTGAAGTTGAACATGAAGAAGAAGATGCATATTTATATTATATAAGGTATCCGTTTGTGGGTAAAAAACAGGGCCTGACCGTTGCCACAACCCGTCCTGAAACCATGTTTGGAGATACTGCGGTTGCTGTAAATCCGAATGATGAGCGGTTTAAGGATATGGAAGATACTCAAGTGATGCTGCCGCTGACCGACAGAGTAATTCCGATCATCATGGATGATTATGTGGATATCGAGTTTGGAACCGGTGCGTTGAAAGTCACACCGGCCCATGATCCCAATGATTTTGATCTGGGAGAAAAACATGGGCTTGCCAAACCCAAGGTTATTGATGAGGACGGTGTCATGCTGGAATGGGCCGGACAATTTGAAGGTCTGGACCGGTTTGAATGTCGTAAAAAAGCGGTTGAAGCCTTAAAAGAACTAAAACTTCTTGAGAAACAGGAACCCTTAAAACATAGTGTTGGTAAATGCTATCGTTGTCAAACAGTTGTGGAGCCGTCAATTTCTAAACAATGGTTTGTAAAGGTTGCACCCCTTGCCAAAGAAGCCGCTGATGCTGTTCGTTCCGGCCGCACAAAAATTATCCCTGAAACCTGGTCTAAAACTTATTTTGAATGGATGGATAATATCCGGGACTGGTGTATTTCAAGGCAAATCTGGTGGGGACACAGGATCCCGGTATGGACATGTCCGGATTGTAAAGAGGTGATTGTTGAAGAAAACGATCCTGATACCTGTCCCAAATGTAATTCTGGCAATCTTGTTCAGGAGACAGATGTGCTGGATACCTGGTTTTCCAGTGCGCTATGGCCCTTTTCAACAATGGGATGGCCCGGTAAAACAGATCTTTTAAAAACATTTTATCCGACAAACGTTCTGGTAACAGGTTTTGATATTCTCTTTTTCTGGGTGGCCAGAATGATGATGATGGGTACTCATTTTATGGGCGATGTTCCTTTTGATGATGTGTATATCCATGCCCTTGTCAGGGATGAACACGGTAAAAAGATGAGCAAATCCAAAGGCAATGTTATTGATCCTTTAGAAGTGATTGATGAGTATGGTGCCGATGCCTTCCGTTTCACTCTGGCTGCCTTTGCGGCCCAGGGTCGTGATGTGAAAATGTCTGCATCACGGGTTGAAGGATATCGATTCTTTGTCAATAAACTTTGGAATGCTTCTCGATTTGCATTAATGCATATCGGTGAAAAAGATACAAAAATTGACTATAAAAAATTGGCATTACCTGAAAAATGGGTTTTATCCAGGTGCTCCCAGACCGCTTTGGATGTAAAAAACGGCATTGAAACATATAAATTCAATGAGGCGGCATCTGCGGTATATCAATTTGTATGGCATGAATTTTGTGATTGGTTTTTAGAAACTGCGAAACCTGCATTGTATGAAAAAGAGGGTGCGGTCAAAAGAGATTGTGCAAGAAGTGTTCTTGCCAGGGTATTGGAAGATATTTTAGTGATGCTCCATCCTTTTATGCCGTTTGTGACAGAGGAAATTTACCATATCCTTCCTGCAACATCAGGCTCTATTTCGGCAGCAAGTTTTCCCTATAGCCAAGAACAATACAAGGCTGTTAAAAATAAAGCAGCGGAAATAAATATGGCCTATATTTCAGATCTGATTTCCGGTATTCGGAATGTCAGAAGTGAAATGAATATTCAGCCTTCCATGAAGGTAAAAGTACTGGTGCATACAACTAAAGAGAAAGAAAAGCTGATCATTGCAGAAAATAAAGCGATCATTGTCAATCTTGCGACACTTGAGAGTCTTTATTTTTGTGATGCAGATAGTCTTCCGGCAGCCGGCGCATCATCTGTTACAGGCTCCAGTACCTGCTTTGTCTCTCTTGAGGGTGTGATTGATTTTGATAAAGAGATCGCACGGCTTGAAAAAGAACTTGAAAAAAAGACCAAGGAGCTTTTAGTCGTTCAAAAACGCTTGAACAACGATAGCTTTTTAGAAAAAGCACCGGAAAATGTCATTGAAAAAGTCAAAGCCCAGCATGCCGGGTTAGAAGAAAAACAAGGCAAGTTAAAAGAAAATCTTGAGAGAATAAAAAAAATGAAGTGATGCATTATGAATACAATTGACAACATAATTAAACTTGCCTTGTTCGAAGATTCCGGACATGGCGATATCACCACGGAAAGCATTCTTTTAGAATCCTTTTCCGGTACGGGTGTCATAGTGGCAAAAGAATCTTTTGTGCTGGCAGGTGTTGAAATTGCAAAAAAGGTATTCAAATTGCTGGATCCTTTATGTGAGCCGTATTCTTCTTATTCCGACGGGGATTGTGTGAAGGACGGCGAGGTGTTTTTTAAAGTGAAGGGTGATCTGCTGGCGCTTTTAAAAGGAGAACGGGTTGCCTTAAATTTTATGCAGCGCTTGTCCGGCATTGCCACCTTAACACGGAGTTTTATTGAAGAATTGTCCTTTCCCGATGTGAGGTTAACCGATACCCGGAAAACTACTCCAGGACTGAGAGGTTTAGAAAAAGAAGCTGTTCGTGCCGGAGGGGCATTCAATCATCGGATGTCCTTATATGATGGTATTTTAATTAAAGACAATCATATTGCTGTGGCGGGTTCCATAAAAAACGCAGTAAAAGCGGTAAGGAACAGAACCTCTCATTTGATGAAAATTGAGGTTGAAACAACGACCTTAGATGAAGTAAGCCAGGCGCTTGACGCAGGGGCAGAAGTCATAATGCTTGATAATATGAACTATGAGCAGATGACCCGGGCGGTTAAGTTTATTAATGGAAAAGCTGTTGTGGAAGCATCCGGGAACGTTTCAATATCTACGCTTAATAAAATTGCAGCCACTGGTGTGGATGTTATTTCCTGTGGTGCGCTTACGCATCAGGCGCGTTCTGTGGATATGAGTATGCGGATCAATACTGAATAAGCTTATTTAGTGTTTGAACGAAAACTCACCCATCTGCTTCGTTGCTGCAGAATCCTGAAATCCTCATGTACTGTAGTACACTCCGGTTTCAGGATTTCTTGCGCCTCGCATATGGGCAATTTTTCGTCCAAACACGGGTTTTCGGTCAGCCACTAAATAGTTTTTGGTTATCTTACTGATTTTCAAAAAAAGGAAGTATATTATGAAAATGCGATCTTATCTTTCAGTTTTGACAGTCCTATTGTTTGTTCTTTTAACTGCCAGCCAATTGTTTTCGCAGGACTTGTCCGATATAGGGCCTCAGTTGACTGAATTTGGATTGAGTTCACCGAATAATCAAATTAGTGGGTCACCCCCCCGCCTGTTTGCTAAGAACGATGCTCAAAATAAAGGGAATGAAGATCTTGATGCTAATATAGTCAATGACCCGGATAATGATTTTGACAATGACCTGGACAAGGAATTGATGGATGAATATGACAACGACAGTCAAGCGTCTGATTCAGTTTCAGATCCATTTTATTATTTTAATTACGCGATGTACGGTATTAATGACTTTTTATATTTTTATGCAATCAAACCTGTTGCCACAGGGTATAAGGCAATCACTCCGACAATTGTTCGTAAGGGCGTTAAGAACTTTTTTCATAATCTTTTATTTCCGGTTAGATTTATTAACAATCTATTACAGGGAAAATTATCAAATGCCGGTCAAGAAGTAGAAATTTTTCTAATCAACACAACGGCAGGTGTTCTTGGATTTGGCCAGGTTGCACAAAATTATTTTGACCTGCACACCTTTAATGAAGACCTTGGCCAAACCTTTGGTGCGTATTCAATCGGCGAAGGGTTTTATATTGTCTGGCCCTTGCTTGGACCATCAACACTTCGTGACACGATTGGGCTGATCGGGGATTATTTTATAACGCCTGTCAGCTATGTGGAGCCTTGGGAGCTTTCTTATGGTTTATATGTATATGATGAGCTGAACAATGCTTCCTTTCGCCTGGGAGATTATGAAGCCCTTAAAGAGGCAGCCATTGATCCATATGCGGCAATTAAGAATGCATATATACAAAACAGGGATAAGAAAATTAAAGAATAACTTTTTTAAAACTTAAACAGATCCTGCCTTCTGTTTGGCAGAAAATATCGCATTTTGTGTGACCGGATTTCTTTTATTTTGTCTGTATCAATCAATACCATATGGATATTTTGTTTACCGGTTTTTAAATCAGATACAACATTGCCGTCCGGTCCGATAAGGATGCTTATTCCTGGGAAACTAAGGCCCATTAGATTATCTCCGATCTGATTGCATGCAGCCACATATATTCCGTTGTCAAATGCCCGGGCGGTTAAATGTCTGAGCCATGAGTCATATTTTTCCTGACAAGTGCCCCTGGGAGAAGCATGGGGAATAAAAATTATATCTGCACCATTTAATGCCATGGCAAGAGAAAGTTCGGGAAAGTGTGCGTCGTAGCAAAGTTGGATACCAAAACGAAGTCCATGAGACTTAAAAAGAACAATATCATTTCCAGCAGAGTAGTATGTCTTTTCAAAGGGTGCTGTGTGAATTTTTCGATAACGTTGAAATGACCCGTCCGGCGTGAACACAAGATGGGTTGCAAAAATTTCATTTTGATTGGTTTTTTCTGCAAGACCTGTTAATATCGTGACTTTAAGATCAACAGCTATTCTTGACAGCGGTTTTATTATATCACCATTTAAAGCTCGACTGATGGACAAAACCTCTTTACCCGTCACATACCCGGTTAGGTTCCCCTCCGGAAAAACAATTATCTTGGCCCCGCTCCTGGCGGATTGTGATATAAAATCAAGCGTTTGAGCAAGGTTATGTTCGAAAAATCCAGCCCTGCAGTTTTGGATGATAAGCGCTGTTTGTATCGAAGTCATACCTTAAAATTAGCACTGATTTTAAACACATGGGTGGCAGGTAAGTTCAAAATAGTATCAACGCCGGTGTCTTTTGAAATTTGTTCGAGACTTTTTTCAATTTTCTCAACAGATGAAGCGATGAATGTAAACCAGACATTGAAATTGTGGTCACGCATATAATTATGTGTAACACCTGGATATGCATTCACGGTGTGCTTAAATAGTTCAATTTTTTCTTCGGGCACCTTGGCGGCACACAGTGTAGAATGATACCCAAGTTTATCCGGACTAAAATTACCGCCAATACGACGAATTAATTTATCTTTTTTCATCCGGGCCGTGCGGTCGATTAACTCATCTTCTGTAAGATCCAATTGTTTGGCTAAAATTTTGAAAGGTCTTTCATTTATTGGAAAATCAGTTTGAATAGTATTAAGAATTTTTTTATTTGTATCATCAATTTCAACCATAATATTTTTCAGCTCCAAGTATGAAATACAAAAGGCCCTGTACTTAAAAAAAGTACAGGGCCTTTAATTTTACTTAAACGAATCTAATGTGTGACTTATACACATCCGGTCGGTTTAGGAAGGCCGGCCATTTTACAAGCGCCTTTACCAGGTCCTGATGGAAATAATTCATAGATGTGTTTCAGTTTGAACTTAGTGAGCTTAGAAAGTACACGTACCATGGGAGCTATACCATTTTTTTCGTAGTAGTCCTGGAGAACTTTTACAAGTGTCCAGTGTTCGTCAGTAAGTTCTTCGATACCTTCCTGAGTTTTTACATAATCTACCCATTCCGTATTATAGGTATTGTAATCAAGAAGGAATCCATCTTCATCTATTTCGAATGATTTTCCGTTAAACTCGACTGTTGCCATTTAAAATTTCCTCCAGTAAAAAAGTTTTTTTTGTATCAATTTAAGACTAACTGTCTTAGCTTCAATAATTAAAGATTAAACATATAGAAGCCTTGAATATTTGTCAATATAAAAACAACTCGTTCTAATATTCTTTAGGTGTCTGGTTTAGCTCTTCAAGAGTAAAGACAGGACCGTCTTTACATACAAGCTCCTTACCAATATTACATCTGCCACACATTCCGATTCCACATTTCATCCGGTTCTCCAAAGACATAATAATCTGGTCATCTCTATATCCCAGTTGTACCAGTGAGGGTTGTGTAAATTTAATCATGATGGGTGGTCCACAAATGATGGCATAGGTGTCATCATCCGCTTTTGGTGCATTTTGCTCGACAATCTGGGGGACAAATCCTGTATGATATTTCCATTCCGGATCATCTGTTCCATCAACCGTGATATGCATATTGATATCATCCCGTTTTTCCCATTCAAAGAGCTCTTCCCGGTAAAGCAGCATACCCGGTGATCTTGCGCCGTACACCACATCGATATTTTTAAATTTGTTTCGATTGGCAGAATCCAGCATATAAATAATGGATGATCGCAAGGTTGTAAATGCAAACCCGCCGCCAATAATGACGATGTTCTTGTTTTCAAGTTTTTCCCAGGGATACCAGTTGCCCAAAGGCCCTCTGATACCCATGATATCACCCACCTTCATATTATGAAGATGGGTTGTGACAACGCCTGTTCTAAAAACGGTAAATTTAACAAACCCTTTTTCCACGGGAGATGAAGCGATTCCGATAGGAATTTCTCCTACGCCCGGGATGGAAAGTTCTGCAAACTGTCCGGCCTGGTATGAAAATTTTTCTTCATCCTCTTTATTTAGAAAAACAAATTTAAATGTTTTTAAGGACCTGTCTTCCGTAGCAATTTCAATATCATCAATGCGAACCGGATACGGCATATAGGGATTTTCCATCTTTCCTCCTTTGTTCGCTATTCTTTATTTTCGTATGAATTCATGGTTTTGGCAACTTTACGTATGTCGATGTTTACAGGACAGCTTTTAACGCATCTGCCGCATCCCACACACATGATCCCTTCCTCATATTTATCCGGAAAGTATTTGAGTTTATGCATAAACCTCTGTCGTACTCTCTGGGTTTTAGCATCTCTTGGATTATGTCCGGATGCATGACTGGTAAATAATGATGACATGCAGGTATCCCAGTTCCTAAACCGTGTGGATGCTTTGCGTTTGGTTTCATCCTGGATGTCAAAACACCAGCAGGTCGGACAAACATAGGTACATGTGCCGCAATTGATACAGGAAAAAGCCACGTCATCCCAAAAAGGGGCTTCGTGAAGATAAAGAATGGTCTTGTCTTTTAGCTTGTCTGTTTCAATTGCTGATGCAATGTTTTTTTCAGCTTCTTTTCTTAAGACATCAAACAGCACCTGGCTTTCTTTTTCATCGGACGACGTACCAACAGCAAAGATATCAATAAAGTCCTGTCCCTTGTCGGATAAAATTTTTGCAACATATTTGTCGTCCATATCGGCCAAGAGAACATCAAGTCCGTCTTCACCAAAGGGGCCGGAACCTGCGGATGTAGAAAAATCATAAAGCCCCGGCTTATTGACGGCCAGGCCAACAAAAGTAGTGGCTTCATATGCATCGCACCAATAGGGATCACGAAAATCTTTGGTATCAAAATTCATCTTGACCAGTTGTATGGCTTTTGCATCAAAAGGACGCATACCCACAACCGCTCTGGGTGAATAGTTCGTGTCCACACGCTTCATAATATGATGATCTTCTTTGGATTCGTCCAAAGTTGTCTTAAGAATCATTTCAGACTGTGGAAACATGACGGATTTGGCACTCATTACGGAATCTGTGTATTCCATCAGCGGCAATACGCCTTTCTCAAGGTTTTTAATCAAAACCCCATTTTTTTCTTTGACCGGACCGAAAAGCTGGTATGCTTTCCTTGAATTCTCAATGCCTTTGGCCCAATCTTTTTTATCAATCGTTATAAATTTCATTGTATGCCCTTTTTCTTTACTTGATAAAATCATTGGGATCATCCGGACTATACGAATCCAGAGGTGGACGTCTGGTTGTATCGAGTCCTGCTTCCCACCCAAACAGCTCAAAGGAATCTTTGTTGAGTTTTCGGGTAAAATCCCTGACATTAATGTCCATGGGGCAGGCTTCGACACATGCACCGCAGTCTGTACAGCGGCCGGCACAATGAAACGCCCTTAAAAAATGAAAGGTGTTAACGTCGGTTTCATCCTGTCCTTTACCTACCCACTGGGGGCCTGCTTCATCCACAAAGCAGGTGGGGCAATAGCACAACGGACGAGCATTTCTGCAGGAATAGCACCGAATGCAATTTTTTGTCAGTTCCTGGAAGTGCTGCCATTTGGCATTGGCATCCAGGCTTTGGATTGCATCAACATCGGGGTAGGGGATTTCAAGGCTTTGTTCTTCACCTTCATCGCAAGCCAGATCATCATAAATAACCGGATTTTTATGCGTGCACAAAGAACAATTATGGCGCAGGTAATCTTTTTTGTTTATGGTTTCTTCTTTGGTGGCAGATTTTATAGTTGCCGTGTCACCATCTTCAATGAATTCAACAATATCGTCTTTAAAAAGGGATGCCACTTTGTTTTTATCAATCATGCCGGAACAAGGCACACCGATAATATGAAGTTTTTCTCTGTCAGCCTGGTTTTCGATGACATGAGTAACAATATTTCTGGCATCACATCCTTTAGCGATAACCGCTATTTTGCCTTTATGATTTCTTATATAATTGGCAAGGTTCAGTCCACAGGTCGAGTTAAAAACAAGTTTCTCTACATCTTGTTTTGAGGTAACCACAATGGGGTTGCTTGCCATGGGAATCGTTCCGGTCGCAAAACCAATCACTTTTTCAACTTCTTTTTTTTCAAGAAGTGCGGAAGCTATTTCCCTGATTCTTTTTGTACAGGTATTCATAGGCTTACCTTTATTCATTATATTCTTTTACAAGTTTTGTATTGGGCCCGAGTGCTCGCACTTTTTCTGAAATCTCTTTAACGATATCAACAAATTTAATTGCCTCTGCCGATGAAATCCATGAAAAATGTACCCGATCCCTTTCAATTCCCATGTGCTCTAAAAGATTTCCCATGAGAGCAAATTTTCGCCGTGCATAATAATTACCATCCAGGTAATGACATTCACCGGGATGTCAGCCGGATACCCAGACTGCATCGGCACCTTCCCGAAACGCAGAAAGGATGAATTTCGGACTCATCCTGCCGGAGCAGGGGATACGTACCACCCGGATATCCGCTGGATATTCAAGCCTGCTTACACCTGCAAGATCTGCTGCACCATAGCTGCACCAGTTGCATAGAAAGCTTACAATTTTTATTTCTTTTTCCGCCATTATTTAGTGTCTCCTTTAAACCACTTCACCAAGTGCAAATATTTGTGAGAAAATCTGGTTTGTATCAAAACCTTTTAGATGCAGTGCACCGGATCGACAAGATGCTACACAAAGACCGCACCCTTTACACAGAACAGCATTCACTTCAGCCTTGCCTTCAAATCGACCTCCTGTAGCAAAAGAAGGTGCACAATAGGGACAAATAGATACGCATACACCACATTCGCTGCATTGATTCGGGTCAACCATGGCAATTATTCCACTGGTATACAAGCTATCTTTTTTAGCCAGCAGCGTCAATGCTCTTGATGCTGCGGCACGACCCTGGGTAACTGCTTCATTCACAGGTTTTGGATAATGTCCGGAACCGCAGACGTAAACCCCGGCGGTTGCAAATTCAGCAGGGCCTAATTTTGCGTGTTTTTCAACAAAAAAGCCTTCATCATTTAGCGGAACTTTAAAGAAGTTAGCCAAACGTTCATCTCTTCTGGGAACAATTGCAGATGCAAGAGTCAGTAAATCAGCTTGAATTTCAATGGGTTGATTTAATACATGATCTGTTAACCGGATCATAAGTTTACCATCAACAATTGAAACTACAGGTTTTTTATCCACATCATAACGAATAAAAATAACCCCTAACTCTCTTGCCTTTTTATATAATAGTTCCCGTTCACCATAGGTTCGAATGTCACGATAAATAATAAAGACGTCATGATCCGGATTACGTTTTTTAAGCTCAATTGCATTATCCACAGAATGTGTGCAGCAAACCCGTGAACAATACGGCCGGTCCGGTTGACGAGACCCAACACACTGGATAAATACGACAGATTTAAGATCATCAAGTTTAGGATCATTTTCCTTAAACATTTTATCAAGATCAAGGCTCGTGATAATCCGATCATCATTGCCGTATTCATATTCATCCGGAACTGAGCCTTTGGCACCTGTTGCAAGAACAGCGATGCCGTATTCAAGTGTGGATTCATCATCATTGGTTTTCAGTATTGATTTAAAGTTACCCACAAAACCGTCTGCGCTCTCAAGGGTTGTATTGCAGTGAACCGTGATATTTTTACTGGCCTTTACCTGTTCTATCAAATGATTGAGCTTTTCGCCGACATCTTCACCCTGGGCAGTTTTAAAAAGCTTATGGGCTTCACCGCCAAGTTGATCTTTTTTCTCCACAATATGGACGCTGTATCCTTGGGCGGCAAGACTTTTTGCCGACGTCATACCGGCAAGTCCTCCACCAACAACCATAACCGTATCGTTGACATTAATCTTTTCTTCTTTTAACGGTTCGGAAAGAGCAGCCTTGGCCACTGCCATCCGTAGAAGATCTTTGGCTTTTTGTGTGGCAATTTCAGGATTGTTTTTATGAACCCATGAATTATGATTTCGTATATTGGTCATTTCAAACAGATACTTATTCAGCCCTGCATTTGCCAATGTCTCTTGAAACAAGGGTTCATGCGTCTTTGGCGTACAGGCTGCAAGAACAATTCGATTTAATTTTTTTTCTTTTATAAACTCAACCATTTTGGCTTGTGCATCCTGGCTGCAGGCATACATGGCTTCATCTGCAAATTCGACATAGGGTAGCGTTTTGGCATATTCAGTTACGGCTTCACAATCAACCACCCCTTTAATATTGGAACCACAGTCACAAATAAAAGCACCAATGCGGGGTCTTTCTCCAACCACATTGATCTCTTTTATTTTTTCAACAGCTTTTGTCATGGTATCCCTGGCGGAGCTTAACGCATCTCCAGCTGCGGAAGCTGCAGCACTTGCATCAAGTACAGACTCCGGGATATCTTTAGGATTGTTGAAAACACCGGCAACATATATGCCATCACGGGTTGTGGAGACCGGTTCGAAAGAATCGGTTTTAGCAAATCCGCTTGGGGTAAGATCAATCCCTAACTTGTCAGCCATGGCTTTGGTTTCTTCAGAAATTTCAAGCCCAATCGAGAGCACGATCATATCATAGGTATCATCTACAATCTGTCCCATCTCATCAACATACCGGATGTTTAAGTCATGGGTGTCTCCATCTTCGGTTACAGAATGAACCCTTGACCGGATAAAATTGATACCATGCTTATCTTTTGCGTTTTGATAGTATTTTTCAAACTCTTTGCCTGGTGTTCTCATATCCATAAAAAAGATTGAACAGTCTAAATCACCGCCTGCATGCTCTTTTGCAATCATGGCTTCTTTTACGGCATACATACAGCAGACAGAAGAACAATATGCATTGTCGCATTTGTTTACATCTCTTGAACCCACACATTGAAACCAGGCAATTTTCTTGGGATCTTTGCGTTTCTGGGCAAGAAGTTTATCTTTTTTCTTTTTTGGTTTTGCAGGGAGTTTCGGAAGTGTTGTTACATGCCCCATGGTGGGACCTGTGGCAGATAACAGTCTTTCAAATTCCATTGATGTAACGACATTTGGAAAATTTGCATATTGATAATTATCAAACCTGGAAGGATCAAATGGTTTAAATCCCGGCGAATATATAATGGAACCCGCATCAAGTGTGATCAATTCTTGGGTTTGTGTATAATCAATTGCATTGGCTGGACATACATCCGCACAAGTGCCGCATTTATCTTTTGTCAGTTTTAAACAGACATCAGGATTTATTGCGTACTTTAGAGGTACTGCCTGGGGGTATTCAACATAAACTGCTGTCCGTTTTTGAAGATCTGCATTATATCCATCATCAAATTTACCCGGACATTTTTCCGCGCAGGCACCGCAGCCAACGCATAAATCAACATCAATGTATCTTGGCTTTTTCAGGATTTCGACCTGAAAATTGCCCTTTTCACCTTTTACATCGGTTACTTGTGACAATGTCAAAAGCTCGATATTTAAATGCCGGCCGACCTCGACCAGTGTGGGTGAAATAATTCACATTGCACAGTCATTGGTAGGAAAGGTTTTATCCAGCTGGGCCATTACCCCGCCTATGGAAGGCCCTTTCTCCACCAGATAAACATAGTACCCGGAATTGGCAAGATCTAAAGCTGAAAGCATACCGGAAATTCCGCCACCGATAACAACCACAGATCCGCTTAGTTTATCATTCATATTTACTTTCTCCTATTTTCTAATAATACATCATTGTACTTCATCGTATTTGACTATAAAGTGCCTATTATAGCCTAAAAACAGCTATTATTGTATAAAACAAAAATATTATGTTATAAAGCCTATAAATAAAGCTTGTCAACAATTATCAACAATAACTATGTACTTTATATATGAATAAAATAATTATTATTTGCGGACCCACCGGTATTGGCAAAACATTATTTTCTATTTCACTTGCAAACCACTTTAATGGAGAAATTATCGGTGCCGATTCCATGCAAATCTATAAATTTCTGGATATTGGTACAGCAAAGCCCCAGGTGGATGAAAGAAAAGCCGCTGCTCATCATTTAATAGATTTTCTGGATCCAAAAGACAATTTTGATGCGGGCCAATATGTAACCAAGGCAGATGCCGTTATTAAAGATCTGGTCCATCGCAACAAATTACCCATTGTTGCAGGTGGCACAGGACTTTATATCAAAGCCCTTTTGAACGGACTGTTTCGTTCCCGCTCCATTTGTGAGGCAACTATGGCCGATTTAGAAAAGCTGCTTAAAGAAAAAGGGCAGCAGCATTTATATAAAAAATTGCTTGACTGCGATCCCAAAGCCGCAAAAAAAATTCATCCCAATGATTCATTCAGGGTCATCAGGGCACTGGAATTTTTCCAAACAACAGGGCAACAGATTTCCGATCGTCAAACAGATCATAATTTTGGAGAAAAACGATACGAATACCTTAAAATCGGTCTTAAACTGGATAGAGAAATACTTTATGATCGAATTAACAGCCGTGTGGAGATAATGTTGAATGCAGGGCTTTTGAAAGAGGTGACGGATCTGATTGACAAAGGGTATCCTTCCAGCTTAAAGGCCATGCAATCTATTGGGTATAAACATATGGGGTTGTTCATCAACAGGGAAGTGGACTGGTCAGAAGCTGTGCGCCTGTTAAAAAGAGATACAAGGAGATATGCAAAACGTCAATTTACCTGGTTTAATAAAGATAAAGAAATCCATTGGTTTGAACCTAATCAAACAGAACAGGCAGGCGAACTGGTAAAAGAGTTTTTGACATAAGTCATCAATTTTCTTATACTCCGTTTTCAAAATCAAATATTTAAAACAATGAACTTAATATATAAAAAAGCAAATGAAATATCTTAAAATAAAACAATGGAATAGATATTTGTTGATAGCGATTATAATCATCTTATCCATTACATCCTGTACGCGCCTTCCAGAGCAAAAACCCATTGAAAAACAGCCCATAACCAAACCGGCAATACAGCCTTCTATCGAACAAAAAGAGCCTGAAGAAAAGGTTTCACTTATTGATATTTTAATTGCCGAAGCACAAAAATTTGTGGCAACAGAGAATTTTCAAGATGCCCTGTTTGTATATAACCAGGCGCTTTCCCAAGCCAACGAGAATCAAACCTTATCGTTGATCGAAGCCGTTGAGGCCATCCTTTCCCAAATGCCGTCCGATGAAATCAATGCATTTGCTGAAATAAAAAACTTAAAAATTCCCAGGTCTTTATTGCTCTACTGGGTGGGTTTAAATGCTGCATTGGAAAGCAAAAATGAGCAAGCAAAGCTTGCCTTTGAGACATTTTTATTCGAAACCCCAGAGCATCCTTACGCACAAGATGTTGAAGACCTTTTATCGGTTATCAAAAAATCCCTATTCAAAAAAAATACAATCGGATGTCTCCTGCCACTGACAGGCAAATACGCCATCGTTGGTCAGCAGGCATTGAGAGGTATTCAATTGGCGATTCAAACGCTTTCAAAAACGTATAATAAAGAGTTTCATCTCATTATAAAGGATACCCAGGCCAATCCCGAAAAAGCAGTTGAGGCAGTTCAACAACTATACCAGCAAAAAGTTGCAGCAATCTTAGGACCGCTTTTAACGGTCTCCCAGGCAGGTCGAGAAGCTGAAAAACTTGGAATACCAATGATTGGTTTAACCCAAAAGTATGATTTTCCATCACAGGGTGAGTTTTTATTTTCCAATTTTATCAGCCCTCAAATGCAGGTAAATACTTTGGGAGTATATCTTTTCCGGGAATTGGGCATCAAAAAAGTGGCTATTTTATACCCGGATGAAAAATATGGGAAACGTTATATGGAACTGTTTTGGGATGTCGTGGACGAATATGACGTCCAGGTTGTCGGAGTTGAGCCCTATGATGGAAAGAAAACTGATTTTACGATACCCATACAAAAACTTACCGGGCAATTTTTTCCTGTACCGAATAGTATAAAACAGGAAGAAAAAAAAGCCGAAAAGCTTGCATTAGCCGCTATTGCACAAGAAACTTTTCCCTTTGAAACTGATCAGGATCAGGTATTGTCAGACCCACAATCGGTTTTTGAGCAAGAATCGCCCCGGGAAGAAAAA
>JAKIUJ010000254.1 GCA_021647625.1 Desulfobacula sp. | reverse complement strand
TGGGGAGTGGAGCGGAGTAATATTCTAATTTTTATAGGTATCCTGCAGGTAAAATGGAAAATCCCTGATAATGATATCCATATAGGCTCGCATTTCATTGGAAATCTTAATTTCACCAAGGCTTGTTTCAAATATATATTTTTTCTCATCCCTGATTTTGAACCGGTTATCATCAAGGGCCATAAAACCAATATTCTCGCTGTTATTGAAATCTTCGTCTGTCCAGAAAACCGTAATCTTATCCTTATACGGGTTACCGGTATGGGGGCAGAAAACACCGCAATTGCCACACTCGTTACACATGACATCAATATGAGCGATTTTATTTTCACCAATCACAACATTTGCTCTATTGGGGCAGACATCCACACAAACCTCGCAAACCTGGTCGCAGGCTAAGCAGCGCAGCCCGTCTTTTGACGTAAGTTCAGGTTCAATCAGCAGGCCTTTTTTTGCCACAAGTCCGTCCACATCACAGGGGTTATCCACCCGTATAAAATCATGGTCAAGCCTGCATTTTGACAGGATATCAATGGCAATTCTTTTTGCATCTCCTCCTGCACTGACGATGGTGGCGGCACCGGACTTTGAATCTCCGGCAACATAGACGTTGTCTATGCAGGTTTCATTTGAAAAGTTGACGGCGATAGATCCGTCGGAGTTGATCTTAATCTTGTTTTTTTCGTACAAAGACGTGTCAACCCCGGCACCCACAGCCGCAATGACCGTATCGAACTGCAAAGTTCTGGTCTGGCCGGTTGATACCACGCCACGTCTGCCGGCGGAATCAGAGGCATCCCGCTCTCCTAAAGCCATCACTTCACATTCAAGACTGCTCCCGTCGTAGCTTACAGGGGACAAGAGTTCAATCAATTCCACATCATCATTTAAGGTCAATTCAATTTCATCGAACTCTGCCGGCATATTATCCCTGGTCCGTCTGTAAACGATGGTGCAGCTCGCAACGCCTGGTGCTTTTTTTGCGGCACGGGCACAATCCATGGCAACATCACCTGCGCCGATGACGGCCACCCGTTTACCCAGGTCAACCTCAAGGTTTTTCTTTTTTGATTCCAAAAGAAAATCCAGGGCATCCAGAAGGTTTTCTGCCCCGTCTTTTACCGGTATATATCCTTTTTTCCAGGCTCCCGTGGCCAAAATGATAAAATCATATTCTTTTTTTAAGGCATCAATATTAAGATCCGGGTTTACATTAAATTTAAAATTAACCCCCATTTTCAACGTCATTTGATAGTCTTTATCAATCATAGTTTTTGGGATTCTGAATTCAGGAATAACATATTCGATGATACCAAAGGGTTGACCTCTTTTTTCCAGCACGGTTACTTTTATGCCGTTTCGCCTTAAAAACAGCGCCGCAGAAACGCCTCCGGGGCCAGCACCGATAACCACCGCCTTTTTATCTGTTTTGATTTTTGGCGCCGTAAGGTTCGCAATAAATTTATCCTGAGCATTTAGAACCGCTATTCTTTTGCTGTTTCTGATGTTCAATGAGCTGTCATAATCAAGCCGGGTACATTTGGTCTGGCAGGCATGGTTGCAAATGGAACTTGTTATTGCAGGGGTGGCATTATCAATGGCAATCACCTTAAACGCCTCGTCATATTTTTTTTGTGCCACAAGCTTCAGGTATTCCGGGATCTGCTGGCCTATTGGACATCCGCCATCTTTGCACGGGGCTTTAAAGCAGTCGTACAATGGCAGGCGGCTGCCGGTTTTTCTTGATCCCGTGGGCCGCAGCTTTTTTTTATGCTTAAAATTATCTGTAACACTTTTTGCAAGCTGATCTAATTTTTCAACATTAATTTTACCTGCAAATCCGGCATGATCTGACAGGCCATTCAGCAAGGGTTCCGTCATTATTGCCATCTGGTGAAATCTTTCCACACCACCGGGTTTTAAAATGGTGGTCGCCATGGTGACGGGCTTGATTCCGGTTTCAAGAATATCGCTGATATTAAAGGCATCGGCTCCGCCTGAATAGGATATGGGAAGGGTACCGTTAAACTCTTTGGAAAGTTTATCGGCAAGGCTGATACTCAATGGGTAAAGGGATCTGCCCGACATATACATCTCTTTTCCCGGAAGCTCATGATTGTCTATCTTCACCGGAAAGGTGTTGGTCAGTTTTAAACCAAATTGAAGATTTAAGCTTTTGGACAGATCCATTAAATTTTGAAACATCCCGACAGCATCATCGTATTGAAGATCATTATTAAAATGATGGTCATCAAAAACCAGATAATGATACCCCATATCATCTAAAATCTTCCGGGTGAACTCATACCCCAGCAAAGTCGGGTTACATTTGATATAGGTGTGAAGGTGCTTTACTTTTAAAAGATAGGTCGCGATCCTGTTGATTTCATCGGGCGGACAGCCATGAAGCGTTGAAAGGGTAATGGAGGAACAGATATTTTCGGGAATGGAGTCAACATAGGTTTTGTCTATGTGTTTAAATTTGGAAATATTTTCAAGAAGATAAGATTTGCATTCTTTAAAGATATCCGTATCAGAGGCATCCTTTAACCCTTCAATGAAATCATCTATTTTTTTTGTCTGTATCCCATCAAGATCATAGCCCACACTCATGTTAAAGGAAAAATCCCTGGTATCGGCCAGATTAAATTCTTTTGCGGCAACCAGAATGGCAAAGTGTGCCTTGGTATATTCATCAAATGCCTCCTGAACAGTAAGTTCGGTTGACCATTCAACATTGTAACACTCATCTTCGGCGTTTATGCAGGGCCTTGGGACACTTTGCCTTAATTTTTTACCGTCCATGATCTGAACGGTTTTAAGTTCCATTATTCTCGCCCCGGCAAGATAGGAGGCCACTATATTCTGGACAAGCTGTGAATTGGGGCCTGCTGCGGGACCAATGGCTGATGATATTTTTTCATTAAATAATTCGATTGAAGTATTGGAATTGTTTTTATAGAAGTGGTTTTTATGGATGCCGAATATTTTATTGTGGTTCTTATATTCTTCAAGCATCCAGGTAACAATTTTATCAAAGGGTATGGGCCGCATTATTTCGCTCATTTTTTACCGCCTTTTTTATTATTTTCGCCTTTACCGGTTTTTTCATCTTTTCTATGAATTAATTCTTGACCAGAACTTTTGACTGACCTGCCTTGACTTAGCAAAGATTTCTTTTTCGTCAACAGTGATCAACTCCCTGTCCTTCATTATAAACCGTCCATTGATCATTGTGCTGACAACCTGTCTTCCCATGGTTCCAAAAAGAAGATGACCGTTGATATTTTTTTCATTGATTGGGGTTAAAGAATCATAATCCACGACAATAACATCAGCATACGCCCCGTTTTCTATTAACCCCAGTGGCTTTTTAAAATATCGGTTAACGATTTTCGGGTTGTTGTCAAACAGCATTTGAGCCGATTCCATCCAGGCTGCGCTCGGATCACAAAGATTGTGTTTGTGAAGCATATTGGCAACCTTATAGGACTCCAGCATATCCGTGGCATAGCCATCGGTGCCAAGACCCAGGAGGATACCTTTTTCAAGCAGCTTCAATACATCGGCACAGCCCACGGCATTGCCCATATTGGATTCAGGATTGTGGACAACTATTGTTCCGGTCTCTTTTAAGATCTCCATCTCGGCATCATTGATGTGGATGCAGTGAACCGCAATGCTCTTAGCCCCCAGAATGCCCATATCGTGAAACCGGTTAACAACCCGTTTGTTATACTTTTTGAGTGAATCATGAAGATCATCTATGCCTTCGGCTGTGTGAACATGGAAGCCTGCATCAAGGCCTGCCATCTGGGATGCGCAGGTTTCAAGAGTTTCATCGGATACGGTAAAGGATGCGTGGAGACCAAACATCCCTTTAACCATATCGGTTTTGTCTTTATTGGCATATTTGATGAAATCGATGTTCTCTTTTATGCCGGTTTTTGCCGCTTCTTTTCCATCCCTGTCCGTCACCTCGTAGCATAGGGATGTTCTGATACCAAGGTCTGTGGCCACATCTTTAATCGTAAAAAGGCTTGATTCAATGTCGTTCTGGCTTGCATGGTGATCAAAAACCGTTGTGACCCCGTTTTTAATGGAGTCGATATAGGTGGCATAGGCACTGTATTTTACATCTTCGAGGTTAAGGGTTTTATCCAGCCGCCACCAGAGGTTTTCAAGAACCTGGGGAAAATTTTTGCTTATTTTACCGTCAGCCAGTATCATCCCCCGGGCAAAGGCGCTGTATATATGCATATGGGTGTTTAACAGACCCGGCATGATCAGCTTGTTTTTGACATCTGTGAACCGGGCATCCTTGTATTTTTCCCGCATTTTGGATGTCTTTCCATAATCAATAATGGTATCTGCCTCTATAACCACGGCGCCATCGACAATCAACGGCTTAACCGTGTTTCGGGTTATCAGGATTCCATTTCCAATTAAATGCATCATGCCTCCTCCCTGAAAGTTCAGTCCTGTTTCAAAATTTTTTTGCACCTTGTATATGAGCAATTTTTCATCCAAATACATAATTTTCGATCAGGCGCTGCTTAAAACGGGCCCTACTTAAAAATTCTTGATCTGTTTTTTTGTACCAATTGTTCCAGGGTCTGTCCGGCATTTTTTATTTTGCTCAAAAAGATCATGGAGGCGATGATATACGGTTTATATCCGGCTTCTTTGTAAAGCGGCACTCTATACCGGTCAAATACCGATTCCCGGACTTCACCCTGTTCGCAGCTTACGCCGGTAATATCAGCAGGAAGACAATGCATATAAAGGGCTTTGCCGTCTTTGGTCTGTTTCATCATCTCTTCGGTGCATTCCCAGTTTTTAAAATTGGCATTCTGTCCAAGCAATTCTTTTTCAAGCGCATCGATCTTATCGAATTCGCCGTCGCCAAAAAGAGCTGTTCTTTTTTCCATGGCGTTAAAAGGCGCCCAGCTTTTCGGGTATACGATATCTGCATCTTTAAATGCGTCTGACATTG
>JAKIUJ010000253.1 GCA_021647625.1 Desulfobacula sp. | reverse complement strand
CAAGTCGAGTTGATCCCGTGTCGCTTTATCCGTTTTCAAGCTATTTATTCCAAGGCTTGTAGAGTTGTCGATGATTCCATATCGATCTCTATGGGTGAGGGCTGCATACTGGTTAAGCGTAGATACAGAATTACCTTCTTTGATCTCAGTTTTATAGGAAAGGGTTGTATTGGCATATTTTCTGTTAAAGAGTTTTCTTATACTGATATTTGCCATGGGTTGCCAGGTATGTATTCGCTGGGATGAATCATCTAAATGATTTCTCATCCACAAAAAACTTAATTGAGTTGTTATGGTTTTAGTATATTTATACCGCCAACTTGACTTAAATCGTTCTTGATTTGAAATCGCAGAACCCATAAGGGTTTTAAATTTGGGGCTGATTCTTTCATATTTTAATGAAACACGACTGGGATGACCATCTCCGATGATTTCAAGCTTCTGGGCATTTCCTGTGTATGAGCCTGTTCTGGTCCCCCGCCAATCATTTTCTCTGGTATCTGAGTAAGCACTTTCAGCTTTGACTGTTAGGCCGGGGATGGGCTTATAGTCAAGATCCAGGGCATAAACTATGTTGTCATAAAGCGAATCAGAACTTGAAACAGATTCTGAATCTTCACTGCGAAGAATAGACAATCCTGCTGTAAGAACGGGACTTATATCATGGGATATGTTTCCACCGAATACCTGGCGTTGAATAGTGTTAAGACCATACCCTCCCCAGACATTTTCCCAACGAGGATATGCAAGCCCGTATACAATGGAAAAATTGGGCAGGTCATCAGATTCATTGTAATATCTATATGAACTTCCCTTAAGCGCTGAATCAAGCGAATATTGGGAATAGGATTCAAAAATATCACCTGCTTTTAATTGGTGACTTTGGTAAGAAAAATGTCCTTTTAGTGTGGTTAAAGCAAATTTTGCACTGTCTTGGCGGATATCATTTGTGGTTCTGCCACCGATATTGAACATATAATCATACTTTTCTTGAGTACCTTTTGTATAGATATTTAAGTTTTCGATATAGGTGACTCCATTTGTTAAGGATGAAGTTGCCCGACCCGGTCCGGACACATCATTGATATTGATCTGAAGATCATTGACTAGTCTGAATTCGTTCTTGTTTTTTTCTTTTGCAAATGCAAAATGTCCGTATAATAAAAATAATGTGCATAAAAAACCGATTAGCACTTGTTTCATTTTTTTTTCAACCCTTATATTATAATTAGTGGCTGACCGAAAACCCGTGTTTGGACGGCTCGTAGAGGAGCAAAGCTCACAAAGTTGCCCATATGCAAGGCGCAAGAAATGCTGAAACCGGAGTGTACTATAGTACATGAGGATTTCAGGATTTTGCAGCAATAAAGCAGACGGGTGAGTTTTCGTTCAAACACTAATTATCCATCAAACCGAATGTCACAACGCGTTAGCCATAGGTATGGGAAAATGCAATAGCTGGACCAAAATTTATTAGCAATAAAATTACTAATAAATTCACTATGATAATCAAATCATGAAGATTTTGTGCAATGGTGTAATTTAAAGAGATGGTGCATATGAACCGCCAAAACCGGTGCATATGAGCCAGGTGCAAAATAAAAGTTCATTTTGCAGCAACGAAGCAGATGGGCGCTGCCGACGGGTGAGTTTTCGTTCAAACACTGATTAATTTTTGACTGAGCCCTTAATATATTTATTTTACATGCGTTTTCCCTAATCTACTTGAATAGTCGCCATTTTTTTTTTATACTAACACGCAATGCGCAGCTTTGCCCCCCCCAATCAGAGGAATGCGCAAAAAACAGAGGTTTTGATAAAACATGAAATATTAGACTGATTTTGAATATTATTTCATATGAAAAACGATAATCATTCAAAAAGAAGTCAGATTTGTTTTCATGAACCACGTATTTTCCAAACAGGGCGTATTATAGTTTAGATAAGATATACCAGGTTTTGCCTGTGATTGTTGCATGATAACAAAACTCAAAAGGTCGCATGTCATGAGAAAACGAATTCTGTTTGTCGATGATGAGGTCAATATCTTAAAAGGCCTTCAAAGAAGTTTACGGCCATTAAGGAAACAATGGGAAATGGTGTTTTCAGAAGGTGCCGGCAATGCCTTGAAAATGCTTGGAAAACAAAGGATTGATGTTATTGTTTCCGATATGCGTATGCCGGGTATGGATGGTACTCAGCTTCGTGAGATCGTAAAGCAGAAATACCCGGAAATGGTAAGAATTATTCTTTCCGGGCATTCTGATCAGGAAATGATTATGAAAACGGTTAAATCCGCCCATCAATATTTGTCCAAACCCTGCGAAAAAGATGTCATCGTCAATGCTATTAATCGATCGCTTTCGCTCAGAGATCTCCTGAATCAACCCCTGTTGCTGAATTTGCTGGGGGGGATAGAAACAATGCCCAGTTTGCCTGTGCTTTATGCTCAAGTGATGGAGGCACTTAAATCGGAAACAGCATCCATAGAAAGTGTGGGTAAGATAATAGCCAAAGATATGGGAATGACGGCCAAGGTTCTTCAACTGGTTAATTCTTCTTTTTTTGGCATGCCGACGCATATTTCAAGTGCCCGGGAAGCTGTGACTATGCTTGGCATTGATGTGGTAAAAACCCTTGTGCTGGGGATAGAAGTTTTCTCCGCATTAAGCAAAAATTCGGTGTCTGTGATACCCATTGAAAAAATTCATGGAAACTGTGTGAAGACCGCCGGAATAGCAAGAGAAATCGCCATAGTTGAGAAAATGGGAAAAGAAGAGATAGACAATGTCATGATCGCTTCAATTCTACATGATCTGGGCAAGTTGATCCTGATAGAGTATTTTCCGGATAAATACAAAAATGTTATTGAGGTTGTCAAACGAGAGGAAATACCTGTTTTTGAGGCTGAAACAAAGGTGTTTGGTGTTTCCCATGCCCAGGTCGGGGCCTATGTTTTGGGGCTTTGGGGATTGCCGGACAATGTGATAGAGGCAATTGCATTTCATCATCATCCAGAGGAGAATATGGTTGACGGGTTTGATCTTTGTGGTGTGGTTCATGTGGCAGAGCTTATGGAATACCACGAACAATATCAGCCCGGTACCTGGGAAACGTTAATCGGTGTAAATAAATCATATTTGGGAAAATGTAATATGATCGCCAGAATTCCCATGTGGCGCGATAATCTTCGAAATAAAAAACAAGGATGGTTTTTGAAAAGTATCGCCTGGAGTAATATATGAAAATTCTTATTGCTGAAGATGATTATGTTTCACGGCTTTTGGTCAAAAAAGCAGTGAAGAAAATCGGTCATGATGTTCTGGAGGCTGAAAACGGCAGGATTGCCTGGGATATGTTTTTAGAGCATGAGCCTGATATGGTTATTTCCGACTGGATGATGCCTGAAATGGATGGCATTGAACTATGTAAAAAAATTAGAAATTCTAAAAAAAAAACCTATTCGTATGTCATGCTGCTCACGGCAAAAGATAAAACCACAGATCTTGTGGAAGTATTTAATGCCGGTGCGGATGATTATATTATAAAACCATTTAAACCGGATGAACTCAGGTCCAGGATAAATTCCGGGGAACGCATCACAAAACTTGAACGCGAGCATCATGATATGCAGGAACAATTGATCCGGAAAAATGACAAATTGGATGAGACCTTAAAAGAGTTGAAATCCACCCAGGCCCAAGTCCTTCAGTCTGAAAAAATGGCCGGCATTGGGCAGTTGGCAGCCGGTGTCGCACATGAGATCAACAACCCCATTGGGTTTATTTCAAGTAACCTGGAAGCGCTTAACGACTACATGGTTGATGTGAATACACTTTTAGATCATTATCAGACGCTTGAAAAAAAAATCAATAGCGGCGGGGATTCGATCCGGGATATTAAAATTCAGGTAAAAATAATTTCTGAATTTGAAGAACAAATTGAGATTGATTATTTAAGAGAAGATATTCCGGAGCTTCTAAATGACTGCAAAGAAGGTACTGCCCGGGTGGGACGAATCGTGGCCGACCTGAAAAGTTTTGCTCATCCAGGAAATGATAAAAAGATGTTGATTGACATCAATAAGGGGCTGGAATCCACATTGAACGTTGTCTACAATGAACTCAAATATAAAGCAACAGTGACAAAAAATCTTGGTAAAATTTTACGGGTGGAAGGATTCCCTCAAAAACTCAACCAGGTGTTCATGAATATTCTTGTCAACGCGGGCCAGGCCATTGAAGAAAAAGGGGAGATTAAAATTCAGACAGGGACCAAAGGGAGTAATGTTGTTATCAGGATTTGCGACAATGGCTGCGGTATTGAGAAAGAACATCTTTCAAAAATATTTAATCCTTTTTTTACGACAAAGGAGATCGGAAAGGGCACGGGGCTTGGTATGAATATCGCCTATAATATTATTCAGGAACACAATGGAACCATTGAAATTGAAAGTGAGATAGGAAAAGGGACCACGTTTATCATCACCCTGCCGGGGCAATAATAGACAAAGGATTAAAAGCAATGTCAAAACCAAAGATTTTAATTGTAGAAGATGACGGTATAGTTGCAATGGATATTGAAATACGGTTGGAAAAATTTGGGTATGATGTCTGCGGTAAAAAATCATCAGGTGAGAAGGCAATTGAAGCAGTAAAAGAGTTAAACCCGGATCTGGTACTCATGGATATTGTGCTTAAAGGCGATATGGACGGGATAAACGCCACTAAAATAATTCAGTCCCGTTTTGGAGTGCCGGTTGTTTTTATAACAGCCCATGCTGATGAAGAGCGCTTTGAGAGAGCAAAAATGACAACCCCTTTTGGATATATTATTAAACCAATCAGGGACAAAGAATTTAAAATTACAATTGAAATGGCATTATATAACTGACATTCCACACCCCAATCTACAAATATGGTACATTTTTTTGAAGAAACCGCTTATCCTCCTGGGTTTGTGAAGATTTGCGAGTTTAACCCCAATGCTCTTAAATACTCACGTTGATTTTGAGTC
>JAKIUJ010000252.1 GCA_021647625.1 Desulfobacula sp. | reverse complement strand
TGGAACACCCAGTTCTAAAATATCCGCACCCGCATCAACAAGTGCATGCAACATCGGGACCGTCACCCATGGTTCAGGATCACCGCCCGTGATATAAGAAATTAAAGCCGTTCGGCCATCGGCCTTTAATTTTTCAAAACATTGACTAATACGACTCACTTTTGTTCCTCAAAATTTAAACCTGCTAATGCGGCAACAGTATGCATATCTTTATCGCCTCGACCAGATAAATTTACTAACAAAATCTGTTCTTGAGACATGGTAGGTGCTAACTTAGTGGCATAAGCTAGAGCATGACTCGATTCTAATGCAGGAATAATACCCTCTTTTCGCATGGTCAGTTGTAATGCATCAATCACCTCCTGGTCGGTTGCAGATTCAAACCGGGCCTTTTTTTCATCGTGCATCTGGGAAAGTATGGGTGATACGCCCACATAATCGAGCCCTGCGGAAATAGAATGGGTTTCTTTCATCTGGCCGTCATCATCCTGAAGAAAATAAGTTTTATACCCCTGGGCAATACCCGGACTGCTGTCTTTATAGCTCAACCGTGAGGCATGCAGCCCTGAGTCAAGCCCCTTACCCCCGGCTTCCACACCTACAAGTTCCACCGGATCATCAAAAAATCCCGAAAAAAGCCCCATGGCGTTTGACCCGCCGCCCACACAGGCATAGACCTTTTTGGGTAATTTGCCTTCAATATCTAAAATCTGCTCTCTGGCTTCCCTGCCGATAATAGACTGGAAGTAGGAAACCATTTCCGGAAACGGATGGGGACCGCAGGCTGTTCCCAAACAATAGTGGGTATCATCCATATTCGTCACCCAGTCCCTGAACGCTTCGTTAATGGCATCCTTTAAAATACGGGTGCCGTCCTTTACAGGGACAACAGTGGCCCCAAGCTGTTCCATCCAGAAAACATTGGGGCGCTGCCGAATCACATCAACCTCTCCCATATAAATAGTACAGTCAAATCCGAACTTTGCCGCCATGGTGGCACAGGCCACCCCGTGCTGCCCAGCCCCTGTTTCTGCGATCACCCGTCTTTTACCCATGCGCTTTACCAGAAGGCCCTGGCCCATAACATTATTGGCCTTGTGGGCACCGGTGTGATTAAGATCTTCACGTTTGATGTAAATTTTTGCCCCACCAAATTTTTTTGTCAAATTAGCAGCATAGGTCAATGGTGTTGCTCTGCAGGAATAGGTCGACATCAGGGTCTCATATTCTTTCCAGAATACCGGATCACCCTTTATTTTTTCAAAATGCGCTTCCAGATCCTCAAATGTGGCCACCAGGATTTCGGGTAAAAATGCCCCGCCATGATCGCCGTAATATCCTCTGTTTTTCATTTGGTTACTCCTGCAATTATTATTTTAATCGCTATCATGATTTCTCTGAATCAAGACCAATGGTCTGGGAAAATGCAAACCGGTCTGTCCTGCAATACAACCTTGAAAAGACAGACTCCTTTGCATCGGGAAAATCAAGGGTGCGTTGAACTTCTAAGATGGGGTCACTTTTCCCAAGCCCCAGAAGCGCTGCCTTTTTTTTGTTTAAAAAACAAACTTTAAAGGTTTGCCTGCCTGTATCAGGCTTAAGATAATAATGATCTGATACCACCTGGGAAAGGGACTTGTTTTCCAAATTTATCTTGTCCAGCCCTAAAAACAATTCAGGATGCAGATATATATCTTCCAGCAAGACCGGGTCCCCATCAACCTGGGTAATTCGGGAAAGATAAAAAGCACTGGCCTGATTAAATGGATTATCGGGATCTTGCTTGATCTGTTTGAGATAAATGGCGTGACGGATATTTATCGTTGTTTTAATGCCCTGGGTGTTAAAGGCCTGGGATGTTCCTGCAAGAGAAAACAGATCGACTTTGGGATCAGGTTCTTTAACAAATGTACCTGCTCCTCTTTTTCGTTGAACAAGTTTCTTTCTGACCAAAATATCCATGGCCTGGCGAACGGTTGGCCGACCTATTCCATAGGTCTTTGCCATCCCGGTTTCAGATGGGATCAAGTCGCCTGGCGTATACTTGCCCGACTTGATCTGTTCGGTCAGGATATCAGCCAGCTGGTGGTACAATGGTATGGGAGACTGTGAGTTGAGCATTATTTAACCTTATTTTACAGACACTGTTCATTCAACAATGCTGAACAGCCTAAATCCTATTTGTCAAGTTGTCAAGACATTTTAACAAGTACCCTGTTTTTCTCCAATTGCAGCCATGAACCCTGAAATGACAGGTTCTTTTTTCCGGCTGTCCATGCATGCAATACCAAGCGGCATATCAAGTTTATACCCTTTCCAGATCGCAGCACTTTTTTGGGCCACCAGATCAAGAGCTTCATCTTTTCGCATCAAGGCCACACCTGTCCCCGATTTAACAAGCTCTCTGACAATATTTTCCGCCGCAGCATCGGTGACCTGGTTTAATTGTATGTCCCGCTTATCAAGATCAGCCTTTAAGGCCATATGAAAAGGACAACCATGCTTTGCCCAGACCCAGGGCAATCCTGCAATGGTTTCAAGGTCTGCATCGGCAAACTCTTTTACCAACCTTTGGGGCAAGACAATACAAATTTCTACGGTTGAAAGCTGTGTCGAATGAACAAATTCTTCGTTAATTTCACCATAATGGTATCCCACATCAATTTCTTCATCCTGTAACATTTTAACGGTTTCAAAGGTCTGGGTTTCTATGAAACTCAAGTTCACCTTTGGAAACAGGCCTTTCACCCGACTGCTGATGTCGGAAATTTCGAGGAATCTTGGATCTGTATTAATTCCGATATTAATTATCCCTGTAACGGTAGCCTCTAACTCGCAGGCCGTTTGTTCAAACCTCTTAGCAGCCATCACCACCTTTTTTGCCTCTTTTAAAAGTGTATACCCTTTATCTGTTAACTGCATCCCCTTGGGCCCTCTTAGAAAAAGCGGTATGCTAAGTTCATCTTCCAGGGCTTTGATCTGTGAACTTAAAGCGGACAGGCTGATATTCATCGTACCGGCAGCGCGGGTCAGGTTGCAGGTTTTTGCGACATGAATAAACGATTTCAATTGGTATAATTCCACTTGTGTTTCCTTTTGGTAATTTTAGCTTTTAATGGTAACCTTTAATAGCAGCCTTCGAAATTATCGAAGGATGTGTCGAATTATTACGAATAGAAATAATAAAAATTATCTGATATTTCAATGGAAAATAACTTTTATACGCTTCCTGAAAGGTTGTAACCGTGAAGGCCATATTCGGGAACAAGATAGATTGGAGAAAAAATGGAAAAGTATATCCACCTGGCTTTAGAACTCAAAATGGTAAATGCTAAAATAATCACACCAAAAGAAATGGTCTTTGATATTCGAACCCTTTTAAAATGCCAATGGGGGTGTGAGGATCATGATAATAGAAGTTTTAAATGCCAAAAAAGAGACACCTCCTATGAGGAGCGCCAGGCAATGGTAAAGTCCTATAAAAACATTTTAATGGTCCACTCCCATAATGGCCACCAGTTGAGCCGTGCTGCCCTGGAAATCGAACGGCAGGCATTTTTGGACGGCCACCATCTCTCTTTTGCCATCCGATATTGCAGGCATTGCAAAAATTGCGCTGTGGATGAGGGAAAATCCTGTGTGACACCGTTAAAAGTTAGGCCCTGTGAAGCCATATTCGGGATCGATGTCTATGAAACCGCCAAACGCCATGACCTGCCCTGTTACCCGCTCAAGGACAAGGATGAGTTACAGAACCGGTATGCTTTTGTCTGCATCTCATAGGTTTACAGAAGGGATACAACTGGAAATTCTATATTTGATGCATATAATCAGTGTTTGTTCAGGCACTGATTAAAGAACCATCCCTATGAAAAAGGAAAACAAGATGCAATTACAACTTATTCGAAACGCCACCATGCGATTGACCATTGCGGGCAAAACCATATTAACCGACCCTGTGCTTTTGCCAAAACACGCGATTGAATCCTTTGCCGGCAATGAAAAAAACCCAATTGTTGAGCTTCCTGTTCCAATTAAAAAAATCCTTACGGATATTGATCTTACCATAATCTCCCATCTTCATCAGGACCATTTTGATGCGGGTGCAAAAAAGGATTTGCCAAAAGATACGCCTATGTTGTGTCAACCACACGATGATACTTCAATCATGGAGAATGGATTTTCAGATGTTAAACCTGTGGAATCAAGTCTTAGGTGGGAAGGTATTGAGATCATTCGGACATGTGGTCAGCATGCTGCAACTAAAAAGTGGCAGGATATTCTAGGCAAAGTTTCCGGTTTTATTTTTAAGGCGACCAATGAACCAACGATTTACTGGGCAGGTGATACCATTTTGTATGATGATATTGAAGCCATCATTACCCAAAACAAACCGGACATCATTATAACACATTCATGTGGCGCCAAACTGGACGACAGCGGCCCCATTGTCATGGATGCTGCTCAAACCATTGCGGTGTGCAAACTTGCGCCCTGGGCCAAAATTGTTGCCGTTCATCTGGAGGCTCTGGATCACGGAACAACAACCCGAAAAGACATCCGGAAACTGGCCATTAAAGAAGGTATTTCAAAAAGCCGACTTTGCATCCCGGATGACGGGCAGATCCTCAATTTTTAAAGCGCTGACTTCATCTTAAACACTAACCTGGATATTCGGGTTAATCCACCAATACCTTTTCAAGCTGTTCAATCATAAAATCCATCTCTTGTTCGTTGATCACAAGGGGTGGAGAGATTCTAATGGTATGGCCGTGACTGTCATTGACAATCAATCCCAATTTTAGAAGCTTGTTGCAAAATCCCATGGCATTGCCGTTTTTTACCTCAATCCCGATAAAAAGCCCCTTGCCCCTGACCTCTTTAACATAGGGAGATTTTTTGGCAATCTCTTGGATTCTTGCTTTTAGAATTTTACCTTTTTTTTCTGACTGCTCAGCCAGTTTTTCTTCTTCAAATACCTTTAAGGCTGCCGTACCTGCTACACAGGCCAATGGATAACCTCCAAAAGTAGATCC
>JAKIUJ010000251.1 GCA_021647625.1 Desulfobacula sp. | reverse complement strand
ATATCCTTGTAACAAGTACACCGATTGTGTATCGAATTTACAGGATGATGATTTTGACATGTATTTATCACTTGAGTGATAGATAAGAAAGCATAATCATCTGTATTGTCTGGGGAACGAAGATAATATATCTCAAATTCTTTTTTCCCCGGGGCAGCATCCTGGACAATATAGGGCATGTCTGTGGAACCGATGCCTTCCCCAAATGCACGGTATCCTTTTTCATTATTCACACGAACAATGCCATTGGAATTCTGACCCCATTCCGGCTTAAGGAAAACAGGATAGTGCTTTGGTGGTTGATCCGGATCATAATAAGACTGCCCGAGCCTGAAACTTGCCGGGATCACTGAATCCATGTCCAATTTTGAGAAAATGCCTTTTTTCTTATTAAAATATCCGGCATTAAGTCCAAAATAATTCCAGGGGTTCACCCAACACCGCAAACAGGCCCATAGATACCAAAAAACAAGACAAAATCGGATATAGGTTGTTAAAACCTTCGAGAACCTATTTAAAGATTTCTCCCTTTGCAGCATCGTCGGATGATATATGTATACTGAGAGTTTCTTCATATGCGTGTACCTTATGAATATGGTTATCAAAGGTTTCGTTCTTACCGATGTCGGAAAAAAATTGAAATTCGGATAAAAACTGAGATTTTGTTTTCACAACCTGATCACCTTTTTTTTTATAGTAATCCACCCCCAGCCTGCCCTGGGTCACAATAATAAGTGCAAACTTGGGATGGCCATGTATGGATGAAGTTGTACCGGGGCTCCAACATGCGGCCATGGCCTCATACCCATTGTCGTTTCTAAAAAGAATCGTTCTGGAATATGTTCCAGAAAGCTGTGGAAAATCATCCATGGGAATCGGGTGCTTTTTAAAAAAAACACTGAGTTCTTCAGTGATTTGATTCGGATCGGGATTCTTAAAAAGAACCTCTAACAATGCTTTTAATTTCCATTGATTAGAATGGTTTAAATATGTTTTGGGAACACCTTGTTTTATAGTCATTGGTAACTTCCTCCAACTGATTAAATCTGTGCTAAAGAGTTTCCTGTTTCAATAAAATCCAAAAAATATTGATCAATATCTTCACAGGTAAGATCAGATCCTGCCAACAGCAGTCGCAAAAACAATTTGCCTTCAAAATAAGCATACCCGACCAGGCTTTTACCGTCATGGTACAGGGTATCGCGGATGGCAAGATTCAATTTATTGGCAACGCTTTCCCTGGCCTTATAACGGAAACAGATATTAAATGAATTCCTGGGTAATACCAGTTCCAGAAAATCGGATTCCTTTACGATTGCTTCTGCATACCGGCACAATTCAAGGGACTGCTCCACACGACGGCCAAATTCTTTTTTTCCAAAATATTTCCAGTCTAAAAACCATTTCAGACTGTCAACTCTCCTGCCGCACTGCAAGGACACCGCCCCAAGGTCATGGACCTCGTTGATATTTTTTTTGTTGTTCTGGCTGTCATGAAAGAGATAACTTTCATCATCACTGCTGCATACCTTTCCCAGGGTATGGGGCCTGTTATTAATCATAAAAATATTACACATCAATGATGTTCCGAGCATTTTATGAAAATCCCAGGTAAGGGAGTCGACCTGTTCAATGCCGTCCATATATAATTTACGTAAAGGTTCACTGACAAGCACAGCGCCTCCCCAGGCTCCATCGATATGAAGCCAGAAATTAAATTTCTTTTTTAACCTGACCAGGTCTTTGATTGAATCATAGGCTCCCCGGACTGTGGTACCGGCTGTCCCTGCAACAAAAAACGGCAGCGCTCCTTTTTCAATCGCCTTTTCAAGATTTTCTTTAAGAAGATTCATATCCATTTCACCAAGGCCGTTGACCGGGATCTTAATGAGATGATCTGTGCCGAGCCCGAGAATATTTGCAGCCTTTTCCATTGAATAATGCGCGTCGGCACTGACAAACCCGATCATATCCTGTTGTGTAAATATTCCTCTTGTCTTCACCGTGGGCAGGCTTTGATTCCTTGCCGCCATCATTGCCAGCATATTGGCATTGCTTGAACCGGTTGTCATCTGCCCTTCACCATTTCTAAACCCGACAAGATCAAGCATTTGCCTTATCATATATTTTTCCATCAAAGTGGACACAGGAGCGGACTCATAGGTGCAGGAGGATGTGTTTGATACTGCCGCCACCATCTCCCCCAAAATTGATGGAAGATTTGCCCCGACCCACATCCGGTTGACAAATCCTTTATGATTTGTCTTTACCGAATAGGTAAGATATTTCTCAATCCATGTAAAAATCCGGGGCCAGCCGGCACCATCATTGTAATCATCCAGTTTTAGAATTTCCCGTAACTCACCGGGATCTTTATATTGAATAAAGTTGTTCTGACCCTGGCCTGACAGATACGCTTTTATCAGATCAGCAATATCATTAATCATCTGTTCGGCTTCCATAATGCCCTCCAATGTCAGGTTCGTTCTGACATGATACGTTCTGAACGGTAAAATTAAATTTACGATACCTAAACTTACGACACCTTAATGTGCTTCTTTTAAAAAGTTAGTCAGGGCTTAAATAAGAACCTTACAAAATATATTTTTACATCTTTTTTTTGCAATTTAATTGCATAGAATCTTCTATAAAATTTTCTTTTTTCATTCAGTTGATTCGCATCAGATACACGCTATCTAATTCGTAATCGGGCATAATGATTAAGAAACACATGGATTTGATAAAATCACTTGATCTTTTTTTTTGAATGCAATAAATTTGCATTCATGAAATTCTCATTATTACAAATGATCCAACGGACAACCCAGTGGCTGATTAAACCAATAGTTGCAGGGCTTGTTATATTTGTAATAACATCCGCTTTTGCCGGTGAGAAACTACCTGTTTTTGTCAGTATTATTCCCCAAAAATACTTTGTGCAACAAATTGGCAAGGACCTGGTTGATGTTCAGGTCATGGTACAACCGGGTGCAAGCCCGGCCATCTATGAGCCAAAGCCCCGCCAGATGGCAGCACTTTCAAAAGCAAAGCTCTATTTTTCAATCGGGGTTCCCTTTGAAGCTACATGGTTAAAAAAAATTACAGCTGCTAACCCCCAATTGGTTGTGATCCATACTGATCATGACATCAAAAAAATCCCTATGAACAGCCATCATGATAATGGTGATGAAGATCATGGAAAAAAAGGCTTAGATCCGCATATCTGGCTATCTCCGAATCTTGTTAAAATCCAGGCAGCAAGCATATTGAATGCCCTGAAAAAAACCGACCCTTTGCACACAACCCAGTATGAGACAAATCACGCTCTTTTAATAAAAAAAATTACTGATTTAAATCATAAATTACAGCAAATTTTTAAAGGGAAAAATCAGCATCGTTTTATGGTATTTCACCCTTCCTGGGGGTATTTTGCCAATACCTACAACCTTATACAAATCCCAATAGAAATTGAAGGGAGATCCCCGAAACCCGCCCAATTAAAAGACTTAATAAAAAAAGCCCGTAAAAATAAAGTCCGGGTCATCTTTGTGCAGCCTCAGTTTTCGAGTAAAAACGCAAGAGTCATTGCAAAGGAAATCAAAGGCCGGATTATTTTTGCTGACCCCCTGGCAGCAGACTGGATGGACAACATGCAAAAAGTGGCTGAAAAATTTGAGGAGGCATTGAGATAAAAAAAACGATATTACAAAAAGCAATTGTTGAAATCAAAGATGTTGATTTTTCATTCAATGGACAACCGGTTTTACAGCGTATCAACCTGATCATCCGAAAATATGATTTCATGGCGGTCATCGGCCCGAATGGCGGAGGCAAGACCACCCTTCTCAAATTGATTTTAGGCCTTATTGATCCGAACAAAGGATACATACGCGTGATGGGAGGCTCACCACATAACCATTCTTCTGCCATTGGCTATGTTCCTCAAAATGTCCATATTAATGCCAACTTTCCAATCACAGCCATGGATGTTGTATTGATGGGAAAACCAAATTCTAAAAACAGATGGAAAAAAAACAATGCCCTGGATCAAAAAGACGCTTTGGAAACGCTTGATCGATTGGGAATGCCAGGCCAGGCCAAAAAGAAAATCGGCGAGCTATCCGGTGGGCAAAGGCAGCGTGTTTTTATCGCAAGAGCACTTATGACTCACCCGGAGCTGCTGATTTTAGATGAGCCCACGGCAAGTATTGACACAAAAGGACAGGCCGAATTTTATCACCTTTTAACCCAGTTAAACAAAGAGATTTCCATTCTTGTGGTCAGCCATGATCTGTTTGCTATCTCCAACCATGTTAAATCAGTTGCCTGTGTAAACAAAGGTCTTCATTATCATCCCCATGAAGAGATCACTGGGGATATGCTCGAAACCATGTACTCGTGTTCCGTGGAAGATGTCTGCCGGGTACAGATCCTGGCCCATGGTATGCCAAAAAAAACCGGGATTGATTCAGAAAAGGACACCCATGGAGATTCTTGAATTTGAATTTATGCAGAACGCAATTGCAGCGGGGCTTCTTGCAAGCGTCATCTGCGGAATAATGGGCACACTGGTTGTGGTGAACCGAATTGTTTTTCTTTCCGGCGGCATTGCCCATGCAGCTTACGGGGGTATCGGGCTGGCATTTTATTTCAAATTACCGATCATGCTGTGTACCATGGGGTTTTCGTTGGCAGCCTCCATGCTGATGGCTTACGTCACCCTTAAAGCAAGACACAGGGCTGATACCATCATTGGTGTGATCTGGGCAATGGGTATGGCCTTTGGAATTATTCTGGTTGATCTTGCACCAGGGTATAACGTTGATTTGATGAGTTATCTGTTTGGCAGCATTCTCACGGTACCCAGATCGGATCTATTGGTGATGGCCATCATCGGCATTGCAATCAGCCTTCTTGTGACCTGGTTTTACAAAGATCTTCTGGCTGTGTCCTATGATGAAGAATTTGCCCGGATTCGGGGAATACCGGTCAAACGGCTTTATTTTACCATGATTGGACTTTTAGGCCTTACAATTGTAATGGTCATCCAGGTCGTTGGATTAATCATGGTGATTGCCCTTTTAACCATTCCTCCCTTTATAATTGAGAAATATGCCAAATCACTGATG
>JAKIUJ010000250.1 GCA_021647625.1 Desulfobacula sp. | reverse complement strand
ATAAAAGAGATCTTTTCGGAACAGATGCCTTTCCATCAAAGCTTCAAGGTTTTGATTTGTCGCGCAAATCACCCTGAAATCAGATCTGAGGATTTTTGTGCCACCGATTCTTTCAAACTCTTTTTCTTCGAGCACCCGGAGCAATTTTGGCTGCATTTCAAGGGGAAGGTCACCGATTTCATCAAGGAATATGGTGCCCTGGTTGGCCAATTCAAATTTGCCGGGTTTTCCCTTGGCTTTTGCCCCTGTAAACGCGCCTTCTTCATAGCCGAACAGCTCTGACTCCAAAAGATCTTTTGGTATGGCGGCACAATTGATCCGCACAAATGGGCGGGACCTTCTTTTGCTTGCATTATGAATCGCCTGTGAGAAAAGCTCCTTGCCTGTTCCACTCTCCCCTGTGACCAAAACGGTTGAATCATTTAATGCGGCATTTCTTGCTTCGTCCTTCAAGTATATCATTTCATCGCTCTTTCCAATAATGCAATTAAATGTATATTTTGTGGAGCGAAGGTCAAAAAGTTCTTTTTCAAACAATTGAACCTTTGATTCAAGCATGGACAACTTTGATGCAAGCATCTTTACCTCCTCAACGTTCTGGAACATCACCTGACCGTAAACCGCAATCACTTTGCCGTCTTTTTTAATGGGAATACGTTGAACAACCATATCGTGATTATTGATCCGCTGGGATTTATTGATTTCAGCCTTGCCCGTCTTGGCTACGATATGCATCCGTGTGTTTTCAACTGCCTCGGTACAGTGCTTGCCGATCTGTGCCCCGGGATCAAGGTTTAAAAACCGGCCATATGGTTTATTAAAATGGGTAATATAGCCGTCCGCATCTATGATAAGCACCCCGGCGTTAATATGGTCAAATATGAGCTCATAAAGATCCGCTTTTTTTTGTAACGCCTGCATGGAAAGTTCATTTTTCTTTTCTATCATAATGGTTTCCTTGACGGGATGTATTCCAAATATTCAACTGTATCAAAAAAACTACATGTATAATTAAAACTACACTTTTATCTGAAAATCAAGCAAAACAATTATTTTTTAAAAATTTGAAACGCATTGCGTCAAGATAGTATTGAACGTTTCCACATCACCATGGACACTATTGGCCTGAAACTTGCTCATAGTCCTTTTAAATAGTATCGAATGCAAAAGGAATCAAGAATGGATAATCGGAAAATTCCGGAAAGGAGGAATATGCTAATTAGAGAACCTGAAATCAATTCTGATGAAACACTGATTATTACAGATAAAAATTTCGACACGGCCAATGTCTGTATTGTAACGGGTGCAGGGACCGGTATAGGCCGGGCCACAGCCATTGCTGCGGCAAAAAATCAGCTCATGACCGTTGGGTTGGATATTAACGAAGAGGAAGGCAGAAAAACCCAGAAAATCGCCAGGGACAACGGTGGCCAGATGGTGTTTATTAAAACCGATCTTTGCAACGATCAGGATGTTCAAAGTTCGGTCCAGGAGGCTTCAAAGCTTGGTCAAATCAAATATCTGGCCAATATTGCCGGTATTCAGCATATTAATTCTGTGGAAGATTTTCCCATGGAAAAATACGATCTCATGCAACGATTGATGCTAAGAGCCCCTTTTTTATTGTCAAAACTGGTCATTCCCCACATGAAAAAAAGTTCGGATCAAATCGGTGTCATTGCCAATATGTCATCAATTCACGGACATATATGCACGGTGAACAAGCCGGTTTACAATATTACAAAATTCGGACTCCGGGCACTGAGCCAGTCGGTTTCTGCCGAAGGAAACGGAAAAATCAGATCATTTACCGTGAGCACGGGATTTGTAAAGACACAGCTTGCTGAAAAACAGATAAAGGCCCAGGCAGAACAACGAGCCATAAGCAAGGAAGAGGTGATTAAAAACGTCATGATGGGAAAATCCCGCATCAAGAAAATGATGACGCCCATGGAGGTGGCGAACATGATCATTTACGGATTTTCACGACATGCCGGATATCTTGTCGGTGGAGACCTCTTGTTTGATGGTGGATCAGTGCTCACCTACTAACGACACAATGCGCAGTTTTGCCCCCCTCGACCAGGAGAATGCGCAAAAAACCAGAGATTTTGACAAAACATGAAATATTAGACTGACTTTGAATATTATTTCATATAAACTCAAGGAGGAACAAAATGGAAAAACGACATTTTTTAAAAACCGCAGGTTTATTTTTAATTATTCTGGCCCTGACTTCCCCTCTTCAGGCGCAACAACCCATTAAGATAGCCCAGCTTGCCTGTCTTACAGGCCCGTATGAGGCCTATGCCAAACAATCGGTTGAAGGATTTAAACTCGGTCTTGAGTATGCCACCAACGGCACTTTTGAAGTCCTTGGAAGGCCCATTGAAGTGATCGTTAAAGACACCCATATGAAACCGGATATGGGCAAACAACTCCTCACGGCTGCCTTTCAGGATGACAAGGTAGACTTGGCGGTGGGACCGGTATCCTCAGCCGTTGCCATGGCATGCCTCCCCGTTGCCAAGGAGTTCAAAAAGATCCTTATTGTTGAACCGGCCGTGGCGGATTCCATTACTGGGAAAGCCTGGAACAGGTATATCTTCAGGACCGGAAGAAACTCTTCCCAGGATGCCATTGCAGGCGCAACAGCCATTGGCGGGCCAGGGGTAAATGTTGCTTATATTGCACAAGACTATACCTTTGGACGTGATGGGGTGGCCACAGCAAAAGAAGCCTTGAAAGCAACAGGCGCAACAGTTATTCATGAAGAATACATGCCGCTGAATACCGTTGATTTCACAGCGCCTGCCCAGAGGATTATCAAGGCCATGAGCAAAGTTGAGGGCAAGAAATATCTGGCCATTTACTGGGCCGGTAAAAACAATCCCACAGCAAAACTCAATGCCATGAAACTGGACAAACGATACAACATCCAAATGGCTGTTGGCGGCAATATCATTGATGTACTTAAAACCTATAAAACCCTTGTGGGTGCTGAAGGTGGTAATTATTACTACTATGAGAGCCCGGATAACAAGATCAATGACTGGCTGGTTAAAGAACATTTCAAACGTTTTAATGCACCGCCTGATTTTTTTACCTGTGGTGGCATGAGTGCAGCCCTTGCTGTGGTTAAAGCATTGAAAGAAGCCAAAACCACAGACACCGAAGCCTTGATCAAAACCATGGAAGGAATGCATTTTCAGACCCCTAAAGGTGCGATGGTATTCAGAAAAGAAGACCACCAGGCATTGCAGGACATGTATGCTTTTAAAATCACCACCCGAAAAGGCATTGCATGGGGAATTCCTGAAGTGACTAAAGTGATTTCATACAAGGAGATGAATATTCCCATCAGAAATCTTGGAAATTAATTGGAGCCTTTTATGAATTCGGCACCTGAAACAGAAACCCAGGTTATTGAGATCCCGGCGATAGAAACCAGGGACCTTACCATGCGCTTTGGCGGTCATATTGCAGTCAATCGCCTGAATTTGAAGGTTGAAGCCTTTAGTCTTAAATCTATTATCGGCCCCAATGGGGCCGGTAAGACCACATTGTTCAATCTGATTTCCGGACAATATACACCCACATCCGGTAAGGTTTTGTTCAATGGTAAGGATATCACTAAAATGGGGGTTGCCAAACGGGCAACATTAGGTATTGGCAGATCATTCCAGCTGACAAATATTTTCCCCGGTATCACGGTATTGGAAAATGTCCGCCTGGCACTCCAGGCCAAAGAAAAGGTCGGCATGGTGTTCTGGAAGCATTATAAAGACTATCCCGAACTTGAAGAAAAGGCCTATGCCTTTCTTAAACAGGTGCTGCTTGAAAATAAATATATGTTACAGGCAAGTCTGCTCACCCATGGAGAGCAGCGCAAACTTGAAATTGCTATTCTTCTGGCACTTGATCCCGAGGTGCTGCTTTTAGATGAGCCCACTGCCGGCATGAGCCTTGAAGATGTCCCGGCTATTCTTGAGATTATTCAGGAGATCAAATCCATGAGAAACAGGACGATTCTTCTGGTTGAACATAAGTTTGATATGATCATGGCATTGTCTGATTCCATTGCCGTACTCCAGGAAGGATCGATTATCTGCGATGATACGCCCGGGGTTGTTTCAAATAATAAAGTCGTGCTTGAAGCATATCTTGGCGGAGGTGTTAAAAATGAGTAAGCCGATTTTATCTTTGAAAAATATTTATTGGAATGCAGTTTAAACACCCAGAACTTCTTTACGCACTTTTCTTACTGCTCATTCCAATTTTTATACATCTTTTTCAGCTTAGGAGATTTCAAAAAATACAATTTACAAATGTTGCCTTCTTAAAAAAAGTGACACTTCAAACCCGTAAAAGCTCACAAATAAAAAAATGTTTAACGCTCTTAACACGTTTATTAATCATCGCTTGTGCTGTTCTTGCTTTTGCACAACCTTATTTTTCAAACTCAGATAGTTTTAATACTAAAAGCGAAACTGTTATCTATCTCGATAACTCATTCAGTATGCAAGCAAAAGGTAATAATGGTACATTGTTAAATAGAGCTGTACAAGATATTATTGAATATCTGCCAGAAGATGAACGGGTTACCATTTTTACCAACAACGAGAGTTTTAATAAAACAACGATAAAAGCAATTAAAAATGATCTAATTCAGCTTCAATATTCACCAAATCAATTGAGTTATGATGCTGCAATTCTGAAAGGAAAAAAAGCATTTTCTAAAGACAAAAGCAGTCTTAAAAACTTAATATTAGTTTCAGATTTTCAGCAGAAAGAGAAAGCGTTTACAATTATAAAAGACAGCTCAACTCTTGTTAATTTAGTTCAATTAAAACCAGTAAACCTAAACAACGCTACTGTTGATAGTACTTTCATCTCTAACACCGTGCGTGTACTGCCACTTCACACCATCTGGTGCGATAAACCCTGCTAATGCATTCCCATTTTCATCGGAACGATCATTCCAGTATTTACGGATTGGAATCCAGAAGTCTTTCAAACCTTCTTTGTAAGCATTGCCATTTTGTATAATCAACGAATCAATACGCTCTGGATTTTGCGATGCAAGACGAAAACCGATAGGTGCGCCGTAATCCATAAGATAAACACTGTACTTTTTAATACCAAGCTTATTAACCAGTTTGCCCATGACGACAGCCATGTTATCGAAT
>JAKIUJ010000249.1 GCA_021647625.1 Desulfobacula sp. | reverse complement strand
TTCCTTGCCCCGGACCCATTTGACATGCCGGATCTTGAATTATGGCTGTTTTACCAGGGGAAAAAACCCGATTCCATCCCTGATTTAACCCCTTTGTCTCCGCGTGTTCTCCTCATGGCTGTGGACAATCCCTATTTACCTGAATCTTTTTTAGCCCTGATAGAACAAATATATGCTCAAAGACCTGCTGATCTGATGGTGTTCAGCAGCGATGGCCTGGGAGCCCAATTGGCAACACGCCTGGCATACCGTCTCAACGGCAGCTCCTGCCTGAAGGTACAAGAGTATTCTATAAAATCTGATAAAGTTGACGTCTCAAAACAGGTATATGAAAATAATCTTTCAGCAAAATTTAGTCTATCCTCCAAACCGTATTGTTTGTCCGTTACAAAAAATGCCTGCACCCCTGTTCAGCATATGAGACTTGATCCTTCAATGATCATTGACCCCACGACGGTCAATCAACTTAAAAACCATTGGGTAAAAAAATGCGCCATCACGACGGATCAGCCGGACAAAGGGCTTTTTAACGCCGACATTATACTGGCCGTCGGCCAGGGGGTTAAAACCCAAAAAAATATGGATGCCCTTGAAGATATTGCTGACACATTAAATGCACGGCTGGGTGCCAGCCGCCCGGTGGTGATGAATGCCCTGACTAAAATGGATCGATTGATCGGCGCTTCGGGCTTGGTTTTGTCACCAAAGCTGTGTATTGCTGCAGGTGTGTCCGGGGCTGGCTTTTTTACCGTGGGAATAAAAAACAGTGAGTTGATTGTGGCCATCAACATTGATCATAATGCCCCGATTTTTAAAGTAGCTGATGTGGGTATTGTGGGTGATATGAATACTGTTCTCATCGAACTTAAAAAAATCATCATTGCTGGAAAAAACAAAGACCATTTGCAAATCGATACCGGTGCCAGGGGTATAAACTTATAAATCAAGAGGGCTAAAACAATGGCCTGTCCCATCCATCAAATAAATGACCGATACATGGACTGTTTAAAAGATGAATCCAGGATATCGGGTCAGGCTGAAACCATCTCCTTTCCCGGTAGCGAGGCCGATGTCCTGGAAATTGTAAGGACAATGTCCAACTGCGGAATTCCCATTACTGTTCAGGGCAGCCGCACCGGAATTACCGGAGGTGGCGTTCCAACCCGTGGTCATATCCTCAACCTGTCAAAGATGAATAAGATTACAGGATTGAATCTGGGCGGTTCCGGTAAATTTTCCATTATGGTTCAACCGGGAATCAGCCTTTTGGACCTTAACCTTCGGCTTCGGGAAAAAAGGTTTAACACCGCTGGCTGGGACGAGGGTTCCCTTGTGGCTCTTGAACGCTTTAAAACCGCCGCCAGGCAATTTTGGCCGCCTGATCCCACTGAAACAACAGCTTCCATAGGAGGCATTGCAGCCAATAATGCCCGGGGAATTTGCGCCTATCGATATGGTTCGGCTCAAAGACATATAAAAAGTATTCGTATCGTGGATGCCGGGGCCCGGATTTACAAAATCTCAAAAGGGCAATATTGCTTTGAAGAAGGAATTTGCCCATTGCCCGGCGGTGATAAACTGCAACTTGATCCATCCATTTTTAGCACCCGTGTCAACAATGATTTACTTGATCTGTATTTAGGAAGTGAGGGCATGCTGGGCGCGATCATTGAGCTTGAATTGGCCCTTGAACCGCAGCCGCAGCAAATGTGGGGAGTAGTCTTTTTTTTCACAGCCCAATGCGGGGCAGCCGGATTTATACAAGCTGTGATGTCAAAACAAAAAACAAACCCTGACACCCAGATGGCCGCCATTGAATTCATGGATCAACATACCCTTGATAATATTTATACACTCAGGCGGACAAGCAGCACTCTTAAGGTATTACCGGATTTGGAAAACCAGTTTGTATCTGCTGTCTTGCTTGAAATTCACAGTGATCAGATACAAAAGGTTGAGGCACTTTCCGAATGGCTGATGACCGCTGCTGAACGTTTTGATTGCGATCCGGATAAAACCTGGGCATTTTGCAATGAAAATGAAATGGAAAGGTTCCGCCTTTTCCGACATGCCGCCCCTGAATCGGCCAATGTACTTATTGACAAAGTACGAACAAAAGACCCGCGAATCAGCAAACTGGGTTCGGATATGCAGTTTGCCGGCCACACCATATCCAAACAGCTTGAGATGTTTCAAAATGATCTGAAATTACATGGACTTAAAGCGGCTATTTTCGGGCATGCCGGAGATGGGCTTTTGCATGTCAATATATTACCCGAAGATTATCCCCAATACATCAAGGCAAAAAAAGTGATGGAAAAATGGGCAAGCCATATTCATTCCAAAGGCGGCAGTGTTGTGACAGAGCATGGCATCGGAAAAGTAAAAAAACATTTATTCAAATCCAATCCCCTGCCGCAGCACATGGAAATAATTTTTAAACTAAAGGGCAGGCTTGATCCGAATGGGCTCTGGAACCCCGGCAACATACGCGATTAACCAGAACCAAATACCCGTCAATGGAATAAAAAAATATGAATAAAAAATATTTAATGGCTGTGGATGTTGGCACCCAGAGTGCAAAGGTAATTATATTTGACCTGGATGGCAACATTATATGCCAGGGAACAAAGGAATTGAGGAAACTGGATATTCCAGCGCCTCTTCTGGCAGAACATCCTGATGATGATCTATGGGATACACTAAAAACAGCCTTTCAAATAGTTATGAACCGATTCAAAAATGATGCAGGCGGCGATGCCGGCGATATTCTGGCAATGGGTATTTGTATCATTCGCTGCTGCCGTGTGCTTCTCAAGTCAAATGGCAGGCTTGCCCATCCAGTTATCAACTGGATGGATAAACGGTTGAATTCACCCTATGAATATTGCGATGGCTATGGGGATGTCCAATATGTAACAACCAGTTCCGGATATATCACCCACCGCCTTACAGGTGAGTTTAAGGACACCTGTGCCAATTATATCGGCTGGTGGCCCATGGACAACGACACCTGTGACTGGAGCCAGGACCCAAAAGCTATGAACACCTGCAATATCCCACGGGATATGTTGTTTGACCTGGTAAAACCGGGAGACATTCTCGGGACCATCAGTGAAAAAATCTCCCGGTCAACAGGGATTCCACAGGGCCTGCCCGTGGTTGCCACAGCCCATGATAAGGCTGTGGAAGCATTGGGGGCCGGTTCCCTTGCCCCTGGTACCGCCCTGATCTCTTTAGGGACCTATATCGGTGCCATGGTGCATGGTCATAAGAATATGAAAGATTCGAAAAATTTCTGGTCATTCCAGGCTGCGGTTCCGGGTCAATACCTATACGAATGCATGGGAGTCCGCCGGGGGATGTGGACGGTTTCCTGGTTTTGTGATCAATTCGGCAGCAAAATTATCGATGATGCAAAACAATTAAACCTTTCCATTGAAGAAATGTTCAATCGCCAGGCAGAACAAATCCCTCCAGGGTGTGAAGGGCTTTTGACCATTCACGACTGGGCGCCCCCTGCAGAGGCTGTTTTTCGCAAAGGGGTGATGCTCGGATTTGACGGCCGCCATACCCGGGCCCACATCTATCGTTCCATACTGGAAGGCATTGCATTCACCATGAAAAACCATATGGACAAAATGGCTGATGAATTGGCCGCTCCCATTGAAAAGCTGATCATATCCGGCGGAGGAGCCAATAGTAAGGTATTCATGCAGATTTTTGCCGATGTATTCGGTATTAAGGCCCACCGCAACCAGATGAAAGGCTCTGCTGCTGTTGGCTGTGCCATAAATGCGGGCATGGCGGTTGGCGTTTTTGATTCCTATGACCAGGCAATTAGAAAAATGGTGCGCAAAGGTGATTCTTTTGGTCCTGATTCTGGGAACCACAGGCTGTATTCATGTCTCAATGACCGGGTGTATAGCCATGCAAACCAATATTTAGACCCCCTTCTTAGAAAATTAAGCCCCATGGTTGATTAATTTTTTTTTAATACCTGTTTTTTAAAATTCTACCATTTTCTATTGACAACACATTTGTTACAGTTTACGTAAACGTCAGCCATTTAAAGATTGTTAAAAAATTACCAGGAGATGCCATGACCGACACAAAAAGCAAGCACGATCAAACCTATACCATCTCCCAGATTGCCGACGCTCTGGATATCAGCACCCGTACCATACGATTTTACGAGGAAAAGGGGCTGATCCTTCCCAAAAGAACGGCTGGAAATCAGCGGATATATACCCCAAGAAATATGGCAAGGCTCAAGTTGATCCTCAGGGGCAAGCGGTTTGGTTTCTCGCTTGAAGAAATTTCAGAAATGATCGGCATGGCTGCGGCCAACTTAAATGAGGTTGAACAGATTGAAAAGAGTCTGAAATTTGGCGATACAAAACTCAAAGAAATAAAAGAGAGAAAAAAGGAATTGGAACTTTTGGAGCAGGATATTCTTGCAACAAGACAAAAACTGATCAAACGGATCACCCAGCTTAATCGGGAACAATAAGGAGAAAAACAAATGAATATCGTTGAACTCGTTAATTCAAATGCTGCTAACCATCCTGACAAAATGGCCCTGTGTGACATGGACACCCAATTCACTTTCAGGCAGATTAAAGAAAAAAGTGAACAGGCAGCCGCCTGTTTCCAGAATCTGGGATTAAAAAAAGGTGATCCCGTGGCCATCATGGGACAGAACAGCTTTGATTTTGTTTTTTCTTTCTTTGGTTGTTTAATGGCCGGTGGGATAGTAGTTCCGGTCAACCATAAACTGACACCCCCTGAAGTGGACTATATTCTTGAAGACAGCAAAGCCGGCTTTTTTATCTTTGACGGCAGCCTGGAACCTGTGACTGCGGGTCTTAAGAACGACATCAAAAAGATATCAATGGATACCAAAGTTAAAGGATATGACTTTATTGGGGATGCCATGGCCCGGGAACCGAAATTCAATCCCATATCCATCCAGGATGAGGATCTTGCTGAAATTCTTTATACAAGCGGCACCACAGGCAATCCAAAAGGATGCGTCCATACCCACAAAAGCGTGGTATCTGCAGGCATCACCGGAGCAAAGGCCATTGATCTTACTCAAAATGACAGGATGCTCATTGCCATGCCCATCTGGCATTCCTCACCCTTGAACAACTGGTTCATGGGAATAACCACAGTGGCCGGTACAAGCGTGCTCATCCGGGAATATCA
>JAKIUJ010000248.1 GCA_021647625.1 Desulfobacula sp. | reverse complement strand
ATGGCTTTGGTTCCGACACGGTTGTTGTGTGTCTTATCGCTTCACAAGCACTTTCTTTTCATACCGTCAAAGTAAAAGGAATGAAGGACAATGAAAAAGAATGCGGGCAAAGACTGGCAAAAAAAATTATCGATCACCCTTCCGTCAGTCAGGCCAAATCCTTGATTCTCTTCCCGGACGGACTGGGCGGGGATGGTGTCTTGTTGCTGGAAGGGATGCAATCAATTTTGGGACATGATTTCGAAATTGCCGGTGGTTTTTTAGGGGATGATGGTCGATTTAAAGAAACCTTTCAGTTTTATAACGGTAAGTGTTACAGGGGAGATCTTGTCACGGCGATATTGATATCAGGCGATGAGCAATATGTGACATCAACAGGTGTGGCATCCGGTTTTGAGTCCATCGGCGGTAAAATATATTGCACTAAGTCAAATAAAAATGTCGTACAGGAATTTGATGGTATAAAAGCGCTTGATTTTTATAAGGATTTGCTTGGTGAAGAACGAAGCAAACGGCTACCGGAGATCTGTCTGGAATATCCCTTTGGTCTGATAGATTCAAAAGCGACCATTGGTGACTATGAATATTTCCAGCTTCGAGCCGGTTTGACGATCGATGAAGAGGAGGGATCTATTGTCCTTGGTGGTTCTATCCCAAAAGGCAGTGCCATCACTTTAACGACGGCATCCCGGCAGGGTATTATTAATGGCGCCAAACAGGCTGCTGAACAGGCAAAAGCAGGTTTAAAGGGTGCCACAGCCAGGCTGGTGATGATGTTTAGCTGCATTGGCCGAAAAAAAGTTCTGGGCAGGCGAACACCCGAAGAAATAGAAATTGTGAAGCAGATTTTTGGATCGGATATCCCAATAATCGGGTTTTACACGTATGGAGAAATCGGCCCCATTGATAAACATAAAAAAGAACTCCAGGCAGCCCGGCTTCACAATGAGACTGTTGTTTTGTGGGTCCTGGGTGAAATATTATAGAAATTAGCGATAACATGCAAAAAAAAATCAAAGAGCCCGTCATTCAAAAACTGATATTTCTTTTAGTGATCATTTGTGTATCCTTTGTCGGGCTTATTATCATAAATACCATTGCTTATAAAATAGCTGTCGGTGGTTTGGGGTTTATTCTCTGCCTTGTCATTATAAGGCAGATTTTTTTTATAATTTGGGACTGGGAAAAAAACCAGATTGTGTTAAAGGAACAAAATTTAAAGATTATCAGAAAATCAATTGAACTGTCTGATGTGATGCGGCAGTTCGAGGATAAAAATTATGATCTTGAAATTTCAAGAAAAGCACTTAACCAAACGCTTTATGCTGTGGAAGAAAAGGAGAAAGATCAAAGAATTATCTTTAAAAATTCTCCATTGGGTATCATCCGCCTGGATAAAAAAGGGGCAATCAAATACTGCAATGATAAATTTGTTGATCTGATGGGTTCTACAAAGGAGAAGCTAACTGGGTTTTTGGCCACAAGAAACAATACACCGCAAATGCAGGAGGCCATTGATAAAGCAATTGATGGGCAAGTTGCTGTTTTTGAGGGACAATTCCCATCTCAAACCCAAAGTAGTCCCCTGGAGCTGAGAGCTGTTTTTAACCCGGTAGATCCAGGGATCAGCCCAACCGAAGTGATTGCAACCATTGAGGATATTTCAATGCGGGTAAAAGCTGAAATGCAGTTAAAACAATCTCATTTGGAGCTTGAAAATCTAGTCAAAGAGAGAACGGAAGATTTGCTCAGGGAGATTGAAGACCGGGAAGCGGCTCACGAGGCATTGAAAAAAAGTGAAGAAAAATACAGGTCTATACTTGAAAATATTGAAGATGTTTATTTTGAACTGGATTTGAAAGGAAAATTTCAATTTTTTAATAATCCTCTTCTGGATCTTCTTGGTTATACCAGAGAAGAACTGCTTGGTATGAATTATAAATCCTATACCAATAAACAGGATGCGAAAAATCTGTTTGAAGCATTTTCAAAGGTGTTTCAGACAGGTCAGACCAGTCCGTTGATCAATTGCCGTTTTTTCACAAAAGAAAATGTGCAGAAAAATGTCGGCATCATCTCTTCCTTAATGAAAAATAAAAATGGAGAACCCATTGGATTTCAGGGTCTGGCCCGGGATGTTACCAAGCAAAGGATGATGGAAACAAGGCTCCAACAGACCCAGAAAATGGAGGCTATCGGGAATTTAGCCGGCGGGGTTGCCCATGATTTTAACAATATATTGGGCGGTATAATCGGCTATACTCAGTTGATTAAAAAACACAGCCAGGGTGTTTCAAAGATTCAACCCTATGTGGATCAAATCATCAAGGCCAGTGGCCGTGCCACAGGACTTGTTAAACAAATTTTGTTGTTCAGTCGGAATACGGAAAGCGAAAAGATTCCTTCAGATATTGTATTGATTGCAAAGGAGGTCATAAAGCTTTGCAGGGCATCTATTCCAACAACCATTGAAATCAAGCATCATTTTAAAGAAAATTTAAGCCCTGTCCTTGTAGATCAAACACAGATCCATCAGGTGTTTATGAACCTTTGTTCAAATGCAGCATATGCCATGAAAAAAAATGGCGGATGCCTGGAATTAGAACTTTCCGATACCGTCGTCAAACAGGACAATGAAAACAGTGCGGATGAACTCAAATTCGGTGATTATATTACAATCTGTGTGTCAGATACCGGTAAGGGAATGGATCGCAATACGATGAAGAAAATTTTTGATCCGTATTTTACAACCAAACAGGTTGGAGAAGGAACAGGGTTAGGGCTTGCAACGGTGCATGGTATCATCAAGGACCATGGTGGTGCAATAAAGGTGAAAAGCAAAGAAGCAATTGGAACACAGGTTAAAATATATCTTCCTGCCATTCAACAATCAGTACAAAGTGACAAAGAGCCCAATCAAGTGGAAGGTGGATCGGAATCAATTCTTTTTGTGGATGATGAAATTTATCTTGCTGAGGTCGGAAAAGAGATGTTGGAAGACTATGGTTATTCTGTTGCTGCCATGACAAGTTCAAAAGAGGCATTCGAACTGTTTGAACAGGATCCAGCCCGTTTTGATCTTGTAATCACAGACTATACCATGCCTGAAATGACCGGGGCCCAGTTAGCCGGAAAAATTAAAAAAATAGATTCGAATATGCCCATTGTTATGTGTACAGGCATATCTCTTGATCCGGAACTTGTGGAAGGTGCTTGTCTTGAAAAGATATTGATGAAACCTCTGGATATGGATACCTTGCTTGTTATGGTTAGGGGTATTCTGGATAAACCATTGGATAAACCCTAATAAGCTTGCCTTTCCAATCAATTGTTTTTATTTTTCCAATCTAAAACTTCTATATCTTGTGCTTGCTTTCTTTTTGAAATACTATATAAAGTATAAAATCGTGTTGTTCAAATGATTTTCTTTGAATTTTTAATAATCAGGTCAAGGAGATCAAAATACAAAAAAAATTTAAAAGACAGGAGCTTTGAATATGACCGCAAGTAAAAAAATGACTGGTCCCATCAGCTTTATATCAGAAAATTCCAGAACTGTTTTAGAGCGCAGATATCTAAAAAAAGATCGGTCAGGCCAGGTATGTGAATCCCCGGAACAGATGTTCATGAGGGTTGCAGGTCATATTGCAGAGGCCGAAAAAAATTATAATAAAAAAGCGGATGTCAAAAAAATGCAGGATCGGTTCTACCGCCTGATGGCTGAATTTAGATTTTTACCGAACTCTCCTACCCTGATGAATGCAGGACGGGCACTGGGCCAGCTTGCAGCCTGCTTTGTACTCCCGGTGGAAGATAGTATTAACGGCATTTTTGAAGCGGTTAAAAATGCGGCAACCATCCATAAATCCGGTGGCGGAACCGGATTTTCATTTTCCAGACTTCGCCCTGAAAAAAGCAGGGTCGGTTCAACCGGGGGAGTGGCTTCAGGTCCGGTTTCATTCATGAAAATTTTTAATACAGCCACGGAACAGGTAAAGCAGGGCGGCACCAGGCGCGGAGCGAATATGGCAGTCCTTCGTGTGGATCATCCGGATATCATGACCTTTATCAAATGCAAAAACAACAAGGCTGAACTCAATAATTTTAATATTTCCGTTGGCGTAACAGATACCTTTATGGCGGCGGTGTCTTCCGGGGCAGACTATGACCTGATTGACCCAAGAACCCAGAAAGCTTCGGGTCAATTAAATGCTCTGGCGGTTTATCAGGAATTGGCAAAACAGGCCTGGACCACAGGGGACCCGGGTATTATCTTTTTAGATGAAATCAATCGCTATAACGCCACACCTGGAATCGGCAATATCGAATCCACTAATCCCTGTGGTGAACAACCGCTTTTACCCATGGAAGCCTGTAATCTGGGATCCATTAATCTGACCAAATTCGTGATTGAAAAAAACGGCGAAGCTGTTGTTGATTATGAGAGCTTAAAAGAAACCATCCATCTTTCTGTCCGGTTTTTAGATAACACCATTGATATGTCAAAGTATCCAATTGACGAGATCAGGCAAATGGTTCAGTCAAATCGAAAGATAGGGTTGGGCATCATGGGATTTGCTGATTTATTGTTTATGCTGAATCTGCCCTATGATTCCGATCAGGCCATTGATGTTGCCGAAGATATCATGTCCTTTGTCCAAAAAGAATCCCATGCAGCCTCCTGCGATCTGGCCGAAGAAAGGGGTGTTTTTCCAAATTTTGAAAAAAGTATTTATAAGGGGAAAAAGGGGGATCAGATGCGTAATGCCACCACCACGACCATCGCCCCAACCGGAACACTCAGTATCATCGCCGGATGCAGCAGCGGAATAGAGCCCGTGTTCGCCCTTGCATACAAGAGAGCGAACATCCTCGATGGAGACGAGTTCTTCGAAGTCAACCCGATTTTTGAGAGGAAGCTGAGAGCCCTTGACCTCTACAACGACGACATACTGAACAGGGTCGTTGAGGAGGGGAGCATACAGGGAATCGACGAGATCCCCGAGGAGATCAGGAGGGTGTTCAAGTGCGCACTCGACATCTCCCCCGAGTGGCACGTCAGAATGCAGGCGGCCTTCCAGAAGTACACGGACAATGCGGTCAGCAAGACGATAAACATGCCGAACCACGCCACGAAGGCTGACGTAGAGAAAGCGTTCCTCTTGGCGTACGAGCTCAAGTGCAAGGGGATAACGGTATACAGGGACGGCAGCA
>JAKIUJ010000247.1 GCA_021647625.1 Desulfobacula sp. | reverse complement strand
CTGCCACTTATCGTACAAAATTTCAACAAGTCGAGTTTCTTTTACAACCACATATCTTACCGGAAATAAAGTATTTTTTTGTATCCACAATCCGGAAAATGGTTTGCCCTTGTCCACGCGTGCCCCAATAACATAACAAACCGTATCTTTATACCGTTCATAGCTTACCTTGCCCGTGTCAACTCCAACCAAAGAAAGCTGCTCGGCAAGACTTTTGTAATCCCGATAAAGGAGAACATCAGTATATCTATCCAGAACAGATTTTTCCCTTGAAACCACGACCCCATCCATCACCTTTAAATATTGTCCCTGGACCTCAACACTGAAACCTTTCATATGTTCCGAGGTCATTTCAGACCTGAGCCGCTTGGGATAGACATATATCAGGCGCTCTTGCACTTCAATAAGGCCGGTATTCAAATCAGCATAATTGATAATTTTTTTTGTCTGAAATGCTTCGATACCAACTGGTTGCTTAATTTTCTCAATAACAAGATAGAGCAAATGAGGGGTTTTAGGGACAAATGCCTCACAAACCCCTGACAAAAGGATGATAAACAGAATACTTAAGGTTAAGACTTCTTTTCTAAACATACAACAATCAAATAAAAAGGTTTTCAGGAAAGGATGCACCATCTCCCAATTGCTCTTCAATCCGCATCAATTGATTATATTTGGCCACCCTGTCACTTCGGGACATGGACCCTGTTTTAATCTGCCCTGAATTCACCCCCACAGCAAGATCTGCAATAAACGAATCTTCCGTTTCCCCGGATCTGTGGGATACCACGGTTGTATATCCGGAGTCTTTGGCCATCTGAATGGTATCCAGCGTCTCGGTTACCGTACCGATCTGATTGAGTTTGATCAGGATTGAGTTTCCGATACCCCGTTCAATTCCTTTCTTAAAAATATCAGGATTGGTAACAAAAATATCATCGCCAACAATCTGTACAGAATTGCCAAGACGCTCTGTCATGGTTTCCCATGCATCCCAGTCTCCTTCTGCAAGACCATCTTCAATTGAATAAAGCGGATATTTTTCAATTAAATTTTCATAATAATCGATCAACTCTACAGCAGATAATTGTTTGTTTTCCGATGCAAATATATACTTGCCATCTTTGTAGAATTCGGAAGCTGCGGCATCAAGGGCAATACCAATATCTTTGCCCGGCCTGTAGCCTGCGGCTTCAATGGCATTAACAATATATTCAAGCGCATCTTCATTTGATTTAAGATTGGGTGCAAAACCGCCCTCATCACCAACAGATGTGGACAGACCTTCACCTTTTAAGATCCTGGCCAGATGATGAAAAGTTTCAGCCCCCATTCGAATGGCTTCGGTGATCGATATGGCGCCAAAGGGAAGAATCATAAACTCTTGAATATCCAGATTATTGGCTGCATGCTCACCGCCATTTATAACATTCATCATGGGCACCGGCATCACCCTGGCATTAATACCGCCAAGATGCTGATATAAAGGGATTTCACATGCCCGGGCCGCTGCTCTTGCCGCAGCCATGGATACTCCTAAAATTGCATTGGCACCCAACCGTGATTTATTATCAGTACCATCAATATCGATCATGGTCCGGTCTAATCCGGCCTGATCCATGGCATCATACCCGATAATTTCAGGAGCAATGACTTCATTGACATTGGCAACGGCATTTAAAACGCCTTTACCAAGGAACCTGGTATCTGAATTGTCTCGAAGTTCCAGAGCTTCTCTGGTTCCGGTTGATGCGCCGGATGGAACAGCAGCACGTCCCTTTGCACCGCATGCCAGGACAACGTCAACTTCAACGGTTGGATTCCCTCTGGAATCAAGTATCTCCCTTGCCAAGACATCTATTAATTCAGTCATACTCCCCCCTGTCCTAAAAGTGTTTTATGCTATTAATTTTTTCATGATTTTTCTGAACACCATTAATAGCAATATCCATTCTGACATTCAAGGGTATTTTTTTACCCCCCGGGTAATTTCTTAACCTTGACAAATAAAATCGACTCTTATATTTAGGAAAGTTGTGCTGAGCTTACGTACGCTTTCGCTGCTTCACTGCTGCGCTGTCATGCTGACCATGCGTACTTTATTTATAAACATGTAAGGAGTCATGAATGAACGTTTTATTTTTTGGACCGAACGGAAGTGGCAAGGGAACCCAGGGAGCCATCCTGAAAGACAAATATAATATTGCACACATTGAATCCGGCGCTATCTTCCGCGAGAACATCAAAGGCGGAACCGAGCTGGGCAAAAAAGCCAAAGAATATATTGATAAGGGTGATCTGGTTCCTGATGATATCACTATCCCAATGGTTCTTGACCGTCTGAAAAAAGACGATTGCAAAAACGGATGGCTGCTTGACGGTTTCCCGAGAAATAAGGTCCAGGCTGAAAAGCTCCATGCATCCCTTGAAGAAGAAGGCATGAAACTGTCTTACGTTATTGAAATGCTGCTGGACAGAGAAATTGCTAAAAACAGAATCATGGGCCGCCGTCTGTGTAATAAAGACAACAACCATCCAAACAATATTTTTATTGACGCTATCAAACCGGACGGAGACAAATGCCGTGTTTGTGGCAGTGCAATGACCAAACGTGCTGACGATCAGGATGAAACAGCCATAGATAAACGTCATTCCATCTACTATGATGACAATACCGGCACCTTGGCTGCCGCGTATTATTTCAAAGATGTGGCACAAAAAGATGATGCTGTAAAATTTTTCACCCTGGCTGGGGAAAAAGCACTTCCGGATGTCACTGAAGAACTGATTTCCAAATTATAATTCAACCGTAAGCCGGTAAAGGTATCAAAGCCGTTTTGCCTCAACTACAAAGCAAAACGGCTTTATTTTTTCCTTGCCTTTGTTTTCTGTATTTGATAGAAGGTCAGGTTATGAATATTTAAGACATTAAGTATTTAAATACACAATGAAAGGGGCGATGTTTTTTGAAAGAAATTACAGTCACGGTTATAGACAACGATGTAGAAAAAGCCTTAAGAATCTTGAAGAAAAAAATCCAGAATGATGGCCTCTTCAAACGTCTTAAAGTGAAAAAACATTTTGAAAAACCATGTCAATACAGACGGCGTAAAATGCGGGAAGCAATGAGAAGGCAACGAATTGCAGCTTCTAAATCAACTCGACGTCGTCGTTAACGACTTAAAAGTACCCGGTATGAATTTGTTTTTATAAATTTATACCGGGTTTTTTGTGTACACTCATGAATAAAAATGCCTACCAGCAATGCCTTGATAAAATTTACAAGCTTGGCCGATTTGGAATCAAGCTTGAGCTTGACACCATACAAAACATACTCAGGCTGTTAAATAATCCGCAAAAAAACTTTTCGATTGTCCATATCGCCGGTACCAACGGCAAAGGATCTACAGCAACCTATATTACATCCATATTGCGCAAGGCTGGATTTAAAACAGGTCTTTACACCTCTCCCCATCTGGTTAAATTTAATGAAAGAATCGCCGTAAATGGAGAACCGATCTCTGATGATCAAGTTGTAAAGGCATATAATGCTGTCCACTCGGTTGATTTCGGCAAAAGACGGGCCACCTTCTTTGAAATTACCACGGCCATGGGATTTTATCATTTTGCCAAGGAGAATGTAAATTGGGCAGTCATTGAAACCGGTATGGGCGGGCGACTGGATTCAACCAACATCATAAAACCCGAATTATCGATAATTACAAATATTAGCAAAGATCACACACAATTTTTAGGCGATACGATAGAAAAAATTGCTTTTGAAAAAGCCGGTATCATAAAAAAAGGTATTCCGGTGATTATTGGCGAAAGCCAAAAAGACAGCAAGGCAGTGTTTCTGCAACGGGCAAACGAATTATCTGTCCCCGTTTATTTTGCCGATGAAATTTTTCAAATTGATTATGCGCTCCAAAGTATTGACGAAAAGCAAAATTTTAATGTCTATAAGGGTGATAATCTAGTGTATCCCAATTTAAAAATTGATTTACTGGGTTTGTATCAAAAAAAGAATTTAATTACTGCCCTGCAAGCAATGGAACTTTTAAAAGAGCAATTTAAGATTGATAAAGAAACTGTTTATAAAGGCTTATCAAGTATTCAACAGAATACAGGATTAAAGGGCAGGTGGCAAATAATCGGGCATAATCCACGTATTGTTTGTGATACCGGACATAACAAAGCCGGCATAAAAGAAGTGTTATATCAAATAAAAAATACACCCTACCGTAAATTATATATGATAATAGGTGTTGTTAATGATAAAAATATTGATGCGATTTTGAGTTTACTCCCAAAAAATGCCGAATATATTTTCACTAAAGCAAATATTCCGCGTGCGCTTGATGAAAAATTATTGGCAGAAAAAGCTCAAAATTACCACTTAAAAGGAACAAGTGTTGCAAATGTCCCGGAAGCATTAGCACTTGCAAAAAGTAAAGCCGAAAGCCAAGACATGATTTTTGTAGGCGGCAGTACTTTTGTGGTGGCAGAGGTTTTATAGAAGAGCCATCCACGGGACTTGAACCCGCGACCTGCTCATTACGAGTGAGCTGCTCTACCAACTGAGCTAAGATGGCTTTTTGCGCTGCAAATTTATAAAATTTTATTTCAAAAATATATTGTATAATCTGTATTTTTAATAGGAAGATTCAACAAAGCTATTTTGCAACAAAGCTTAAAACCGAATGTCTTTATCTGCTCAAATACAAAAAAAGCCGCGTTAAAAAACGCAGCTTTACAAAAATGTTTGATTGTTAACAGTAAATTATGCTTACTTTACTGTTGCATTGGCTTTAAACTCAAGTTTAAGGTTTGAAACTTCGAGTGGCATATATGGAACTAATTGCTCAATAGCCTGATCTAAATCACCATAATCAAAATTAGGTGCGGTGCCTGCTGCTACAAATCCGTTTGCATTAAAATATGCCGGAGCTGATGCATTTTGTAAATAAATTGCCAATAAATTAGGAGTTGCATCAGGATACCATTTTAGTACTTCTGCTTTAAGCACTTCATATAGAGAATAGGTTCCTAATATTGTTTCTCTGTTACGTACATCTAAATCACTGGGTGGTAAACCTACTTCTGCCACACCTAAATCAGTATCAACGGTTCCGGCAGCAACAAATGCCCAGTTAATTCCGTGTGCATTCATACCTATGCTTGCATTGGGATGATTGGTATTACCATAAACTTCAACAACATTACCGC
>JAKIUJ010000246.1 GCA_021647625.1 Desulfobacula sp. | reverse complement strand
AAGCTGGAAGACCTGGCGGTTCAAGTCAGTGAAGCAAACGATTACAATGAAATTAAAACCATTGTTGACCAGATGCTGGTTGAAACCAAATCATTGGTTAACTCAGGCAAAAGACTTCAAACCCGGATGAAAATTTCTTCTGAGGATTTAAAACAGCTTCAAAAGGAATTGGAAAAATCACAGCAGGAAGCACAAACAGATAACTTAACAAATTTGATAAATCGAAGGGGGCTTGAAAAAAAGTTTGAACTTGAGCGTATCCGGGCAAGACAGAATGCCGCCCCCTTTTCCATTATATTTATTGATATAGATCACTTTAAAAAGGTGAATGATACATTTGGTCATCTTGTGGGTGACAGTCTTTTAAAAAGCATTGCAAAACTCTTGCAGAGCCAGTTGAGGAAAAACGATATTGCCGCCAGATTCGGTGGAGAAGAGTTTTTGATCCTTTTACCGGAAACAGGCATTGAAGGGGCAAAAGCTGTGGGGCAAAAGATACGAGGTGCACTGTCCACAAAAGAATGGAAGATTAAAGACACAGGCAAAAGCATGGGGAAAGTCACGGTTTCCATGGGAATTGCCCTATACAAGTTCAATGAATCGGAAAAAGCATTAATTAAACGCGCGGATGATGCGCTTTATTTAGCCAAACAAAATGGCCGTGATAAGATAGTTTCACAGGACGAGCTTGTGAACTAAGGAACGGGATCGAGTTCCTGGCTAATGGCAATACCAATGGTTTTCATTGTGTAAGGCTTTTTGATATATTGTCGTACCCCATTTTTTAAAGCGGTTTTTATGCGACCGGTTTTAGACAGGCCACTGACAAGTATCACTTTTTGGGCCGGGCATTGTTTTTTTATTCCATTATAGGTTTTAAGTCCGTCAAAGTTTGTGCCCAGAACCATATCAAGTAAAATCAAATCAGCTTTGTTGACTTTTATAAAATCAATGGCCTCTTGTCCTGTTGTTACGCAGCTAACCGTGTACCCCAGAGCAGACAGCATATCGGATGCCAGGGCCTGCTGGTCCTGCATATCGTCAACAATAAGGATTGATTCACCATTTCCCTTAATACTGTCAATATCAAATTTGGCTTGTTCTTTTTCCCGGGTTTTTGTTACAGGAAAATAAAGGGCAAATGTCGTTCCTTTCCCTTTTTGACTTTGGACATCAATATGGCCTTTGTGATCTTGTACAGTTGTCCATACTATAGTCATGCCAAGGCCTGTACCACTCCTGCCCATCTGTTTTTTAGTGTAAAAAGGATCAAAAATCCGTTTTAAATCCTTAGGAGAAATGCCAATACCGGAATCTGTTATGGTCAGTTTGATATATTGCTCCGGAGTTTGTAATTTGTTTTTAAGATGAATTGCAGATACATTGCAGGTTTGGGTAGAAATATTGATCTGTCCGCCAAAAGGCATTGCTTCGGCAGCATTGGACAAAATATTCATCAGGCATTTGGATAAATGAACCGGAGAGCCCATAATATTTTGCTGATTGCTGTTAAGGTTAATATTAAGGGCAATTTTTGGATAATTTGATTTGAGTTTCAGATACTCCGGACTGGTAAAATAATCACAAATAATACTATCCAGATTAACCACTTCACAAATCTCAACTCCCCGCCGGGCAAGGGTTAACAGATCCTTTACAATCACTGCAGCCTTTTCGCCTGACTTTTGGATCTGCAAAATATGCTCCCTGTTGGGATCTTCTTTTGGCATTTCCATTAAAATGAGTTCCGGGTATCCCAAAACGCTTGATAAAATGTTGTTTAAATCATGAGCCACGCCACTAGCAAGGGTTCCAATGGCCTCCATTTTTTCGGCGCGCTGGAGTTGGGATTTGATTTGATTGTTTTTTTGTTCAAATCGTTTTCGAGCTGAAATATCGCGGATAACCCCGTGTGTACCTACATAGGCTTTAGGAATATGAGGGTTAGTTTTTTTGTACATGCCTGTGGATTGCAACTCTGCAAACATCACTTCTTTTTTAGGTTTTCCTTTAACATCAAATTTTATCAGCTTTAATTCATCCCATGATTTTGTCCGCTCTCCGGTCCGCCGTTCGTTGATAATCCAACGGGATTTTTGTGTATTGTTTTTTCCAACAATCTTTGAATAGTGCTGGCCGATAATATCGCAGGATTTTAAACCAATTAAATCTTCCATGGAATTATTGGCAAAGGTGAAAACTCCCTTTTCGTTCAGGGTATAGATAATATCCGGAGAATTATCCACAAGATATCGGTAATGCCGCTGCGACACAGCCAATTGGTTAAGGACTTTTTTATTTTCTCTTTTTAATTGTTTTTGGCTAAGGGCATTTTTAATTGTATGGGTTAACTCTTCAACTTCAAAGGGTTTGCGCAAATAGTCATAGGCACCTTTGCGAAGTGCAGCTATAGCCGAATTAATGGACGCATTCCCAGTCATGATGATAGCTTCAGCATCAGGGCTTTTCTTTTTAATTTCTTTTATTAATTCATGCCCATGCATATCCGGCAGCATTTGATCCAGCAGAGCGATATCAAATTGGATTTTTCCAATAAGTGATTTTGCCTCGCAGCCTGTTTTGGCCGTGTGGATTTCATAACCCTGTTGGCTTAACAGCGATGTCAGACTTCCACAGATGCGAGCCTCATCATCAACAATAAGAATTTTTGCGCGATATGGCATTTTTTTTTTGAATCTTAAATGTTAAGGTAAATGTGCTGAAATTGTCTTCTTATATATTGATATCCGGATATCAAGTCAAGAAAAAAATCGCCCAGGGTAATCGTATGTAACTTTGGCGTGATTTTTAATTCTTTGTTTTACAGTGACTTACATAAACATGTGTCTTAAGCAGCGTTTATCTTTGAGACATAACCTGCTGAATTCATTGAATCGAATTAGTTAAATGCGTTGAGTCGGCAAATCGCCGGGATATCGTATAAAATTCCGGGAAAATATATAGTTGCCTGAAATTGTTAAAACAATGGAATATTTCAGGCAGTTAAATCAATGGTCAGCGCATATGCACCTTCTTCAATTTGAGCTTGAACAGGATAAGGCCCTTTTTCAAATACCTTCAGCATGGCCTGGTTGGATGTTAATACATCGGCTGTGATGCCCTGAATACCTTTTTCCTTGGCCAGTTTGATCAGCATAAGATACAGGTGTGTGGCAATACCATGTCCCTGGTAGTCTTCGTCAACAACAAAGGCAACATCAACCAGTGGCTTGTCCTTGTGCCGTGCGAATCTTGCTTCGGCGATAATGGTCTGTTTACCCGGATCGCCTATCAGGGCGACAATTGAAAGATCATTGAGATAGTCTACGTTGACATATTCCTGCATTTTCTCATGGGGCATTGTTTTGATGGGGCTGAAATACCGGTAATAGATGGCTTTATCCGAGAATCGGTAAAACAGACGTCGCATCTGATCTTCATCCGAAGGCTTAATGGCCCTGAATCGGACATTCAGTTTATCTTTGAATGTATGTCTGGTTTCAATGTCGCCGGGATAAAAATGGGCACTGTCCGGTAGAAAAATCTGGTCTTTGTATAACAGGTTTATTTTTTTTGCCCCTTCGACCAGAGATGGACGGTCTTCAGGGTGTGCGATTTCAATCAGTGCCTGGGCCCTTTCCCGTAATGTCTTTCCCCTTAAGTGCGCGATGCCGTATTCTGTGGCAATAAGATCAATGGATTCAGGAAGACTGAGCAGATCCGGTGAATCTTCCACAGAGATACGGATATTAGGGTGTCCGTCCCGGTTTCTGCTGGGCAGGGTGGCAATTGTATATCCCCCATTTGATATCTCGGCACCATTAAAGAAATCAGCCATCTGACCCGGACCTGCTGTAACATGTCCGCGGCTGTTGTGCAAAGCGATTTTGCCGGAAAGATCGAGTCTTCTAACCGGAATAATAAAAACAAATCGATGATTCGTACCGATATCCATCGGCGGAAACACCTTATCAAGGCTCTGGAATTCAACCATGGGGTTGCGATCAAGAAATTGCATTAACTCCTTACTGCCAAGGGCATAGGTTGTCAGAGACCTGCCCCTGAAAATACTTTTCCGGCGGTTTGTAACAGCCCCGCTCTTAACAAGTTCCATAAGTGCATCGGTAAAAAACGGGGTATGGATTCCCAAATCTTTTTTAGTGGCCAGGTATTTTGGCAGTGCTTCGAAAATCGGGCCGAATGTAAAGGCAAGGCAAGAGCCATCCTCAACAACAGAGGCAACATTGGCGGCCAGCCTTTCAAACACAGGATCCACCGGAAATCTTGGAAAATAAAAGGGCGGATCATTGGATTGAATGATCTTATCGAATGCCGATAACGGGACAAAGGTATCCCCTAAAGTAAAGGGTATATCATAATTGATTTCACCCACAACAAGGTCTGCCTGGGCCATGGCCCTCCTGGCAACATCAACGCCCGTGCCAAGGCTGCAATATCCTTCCTTGTTGGGGGGGGTGATTTGAATAAAGGCAATATCAATGGGAATCTGTCCCTCTTTCATGAGCAGAGGAATGGCCGAAAACCGGGAAGGAACAAGATCAACCTGGCCTGCAGAAATGGCCTCGGCCGAGACCCATCCGGAGAAAAAGGTTTTAAGACGGTACCGTTTGGATTGAAGCGCTTTGTATGAGATGGCATCGCCGAAACTGACCAATTGAACAAGGGTTAAATCCTGTAGCGCAAGCCCTTTCGCGTTCATCAGGCTGTTGACCAGTGTCCGTGGTTCTGCCGCACCTGTGCCGATAAAAATATTCATGCCCGGTTCAATTTTTTTTAAAATATCTTCCGGTGAGACAAATTGTTTTTTCCAGGAGGGATGTTTTTTCTTAAACATAATTTTAAACCTAAATTTATAAAAATGGCATTAGCTAATTACGAACAAGAACTTGCGTTTCAAACCAGCAGACGTAGAGCTTCTATCGAATTTATTAAATTAGTAAGTGATTTGTGGTACGACGAAACGATTGAGTTGGTGTTGTTCAGAAATCAATTAATTGACAGAAATGTTAGTGAGATTTTAAACCTCTTAGAATATGCTACGGAGTTTGTGCAAAAACCAATTTCAATATTTGATGCAGTTGAAATTGTAAAGACTTTGAAACTTCTAAAATTACCACCGTCAAAATTAGATATTGGTAAGTTGGTGTATGAATATCAGATAGATGATGCTGATAGTAACATCTATAAATTTTTGAGTAAAAAATTAGAAGGAGCAAAAAATTCTAAAG
>JAKIUJ010000245.1 GCA_021647625.1 Desulfobacula sp. | reverse complement strand
AAGATACGCAAGATCATCCACAACTCCGCTCGCCGTATAATAATACCAACTATCTGCATACACCCGCGCTGACCAACTTGTATCTTCTTCTAAGTACACTGAGCGCCAGTAAGAAGCATCCCTATCTCGATAAGATGTGCCCTTTACCTTGACTGTAAAACTTGCTTCAGTGATTATTTCTGTAACAGGATCAAAACCAACACTGGTCATGTCCCATGTCCAGTAAGTCACATCCGGATTGAGGGAATGTGTGTAAGTCGATGCCCATGCGCCATTGGTCATAAAAATCAATAATAAAAATAACATAACTGATATGGTTACCAAATCAGTCCCTTTTACCTGTCGACCTTTTTTCCTTTGTTCATACATTTTTCTTCCTCCTGTAATATTTTTCCAGATTAAAACAATTCATATATTATATATAAGAACCTGAAAAAAAATTCTATTGGCAGAAATGTGTATTTTTGGTGTTAAAAAATCTGGTACGAGGTGTTATAAGAACTTAAAAGGGTCGGATTTGACCGAGCAATATCTTATTAGAAGAGGCTCTTGCAGGTAAAATATATTATGGCTTGATCCCACTATATATCGTATTGTAACAATCATGACCTGCGGTATATAGTGAGCAAGAGATTCAGAAGACAATCAATGATGGATCAATACTCCTGAGCGATTAGTCCTTCACTTATGGCATACCGGGTAAGCTCTGCAACACTGTTGAGGCTAAGCTTTTTCATAATCTGCCGTCGATGGGATGACACGGTTTTCCCGCTGATAAAAAGGCGGGATGCGATCTGCTCAGATTTCAATCCTTCGGCAACAAGTTGAAGGACTTCCCGTTCTCTTGAGCTGAGGATTAAAAAAATTGATTTTTTATCCGAAGGAAAATTGGTAACATAATCATCCATAACCGTACCAATGATCTGACTGCTTAAATAGGACTTGTTTGCCATAACAAGCCGTATGGCATTGGCGAGTTCCTCATATGCACAATGTTTAACAAGATAACCTGAGACACCGGCCTTTAACATTTCCTTAACATACCGGCTGGTTGAATGAACGGAAAGGGCGATAACTTTAACATTTTGATTCTCTTTGCGAATCATCTTTGTTGCATCAATACCATTGAGATCCGGCATATCAATATCCATCACAATAATATCCGGTGCATGCTGTTTGACAAGAAAAATCGCGTCACGTCCGTTTTCTGCCTCTGCCACAACTTCCATATCCTTTTCACCGGCAATTAACGAGCTAAGTCCGTCCCTGATAAGTTGATGATCATCGGCAAGTAAAATTCTGATGTTCATAATTTTTCCAAATAATATGGTTAAAACAATTTTTATATTTCTAAACATAGTCTGATTTAAAAAAAGAATCAATTTTTCTAAATAAAAAGAAAACTGTCGCATTAAAAACCATAACGGCTTTATCAGTACAAATATACATACCATTTTTTATATGAAATAATATTCAAAATCAGTCTAATATTTCATGTTTTATCCTGATCCTTGACTTTTCATATTGATTTGAATACGAATATTCATACTATGAAAATATCAGGAAACAAAATGAAACCTCATTTGCCTTATTTTTCCATTTCAATATTACTCTTGCTCGTTATTTTGTTAGCTCCGGCAATTGGATTGGTTCAAGATTTTTACAATAGAAATTTTAAAATTCAGGCTATTCCCAACCCTTTGTATGAAATTTCAAATGGGTGGGAGTATCATTGGGGCGATCCTAAAACCGATATGGTACCTGACAATGAGTGGAAAGCCATTAAGTACCCGGCTAACCCGCCGCAACGCAATGGACATAACATTCTCTGGCTGAGGAACAAAACACCTTACAAAAAATTTAAGGTCCCCACCCTGCTCATAGACGGCAAGGGGGTACTGTTAACATTTGAGGCATTCCTGGGTAATCGTATGATATACAAATTTGGGAAACTGACACCCACAGGCCAGGGAAACATTTCCGGTATATCATCCCATCTGATAGACCTTGGCAATGATTTCCAGGGAAAAACACTGACTTTTAGAGTTTTTTCAGATTACTCAAACATTGGTATCAGGGGAAAAGTTATTCTGGGCTCAAAATCAGACCTGATTATGAGCATTATTAAAAAAGATATTCATCGTTCTCTTTTAGGCTTTTTCATGATTTTTATTGGGATCATTGAATTATTTACGTTTAAGGAAAGCATAAAGGAAACCGGGTCTGTTTCCATGTTTGGGATTCTTGCTGTCAGCCTGGGGCTTTATATCGTAAGCCTTACGACTTTAAAGGATTTAATCTTTTATGCACCTGTTTTCTGGTTCAATCTCTATATTGTATCTATGACATTAATTCCCGTCGGTGCAATGGGGTTTATCTGGCAGACTTTCAGGCCGGAACAAAATAATTACCTTCATAAAATCTGGCGATTTCATATTGGCTACGCCCTGGTCTGTCAGGCATCTTTTATTTTAGCCTTATCCTCTCTTCTACCCCTGTCAGCAGGCACTTTGATGCTGAATATTCTACGGTGGCTTTTAATCTTGGAAATGCTTTTGATGGTGGGCATCGCTTTCAAAGATTCGTTGATAAAAGACAACAGGCGTGCACGAATTTATTTATGCGGTTTTTTACCCATCATGTTTGCCGGGACACATGATGCCCTGGTTGGACTTGGCAAATTAGACTCACCAGTTTCTTATGTCCCCTGGACGCTAATGCTATTTATTATAAGCCTGGAATTTATTCAAAGACTCATTAATATCAAGGTACAAAAGAAACTAAGACTTTATTCAGAAGAATTAGAAAGAAAATCCAAAGAAAAAACCCAATTAATCAGAGATCTTCATGATGGCATTGGAGGACTTATAACAAACATCAAATTTCTTTCAGAGATGGGATTAAAAAGCCAGACCCAAAATGATAAAGATAAAACACTTTCACACATATCCGAGCTTTCCAGTGAAAGTCTGATTGAAGTGGGAAATTTTATGCAGAGCCTTGATGAAAAAGACATTGACTGGGAAACTATATTAATGCATTTTGCTCATTTGGCAAACAATATAATCAAGCCCCTTGGGTTATCTTTTGATATACAAGACAAGATTGATGAAAATGCCAATAAACCTGACCGGATACTTTTTTTAAATTTATTAAGGATTTATAGAGAAGCCCTGACCAATATCACCAAACATTCAAAAGCAACATATGTGATCATCAGATTGGAGGTGGATTTGAAACAAATATTGCTGTCAATACAGGACAATGGCATAGGGTTTGGTTCTGATATGATCAAAGGCCTGGGTATTGATAGCATGAGGGCAAGAGCGACAAAATTAGGAGGTAAGTTGACTATTGATTCGAATAAAGGAACCTGTATCCTTCTTAAGATTTAATTTGTGTTAAAAAATTAACTATATCAACCAAAGAGTATCATTGTTGCCGTTTAAACCGGAATAATGGTGACCAAGCCCCATTATAACAGCACCGGTCAAGGTTGCAATATCAATAGACCCAAAGGTCTGTATCAAGATGCTTTGCCGGCTTTTTTGTCACGACTACCCGTGTCTTTTCCATGACAATTTCTCTCTATATCGTTTCACATGATGAAACAGCATCATGCCATTATGAACACTTTTCACCTGGTGAACATGATTCATCTTTCTTTTATTAAAAACATAAATTTATGATATAATGCGGACTGCTGTTTTTTTGCAATTATTTTTTAAAATGGGCAGGGTATACACATGCAAATTTGGAGTGAATTCATAAAATTGAATAAATTGCATGCGTTTGCCCTCTGTTAAAATGGGCGCTGTTTTGTTTAAGGTATTTTATTTTAGATGTTTTTTTTTAAAATTGTAATTTAAGGGATTTATCGAATCATGGAGATCAATCATTACGAGTTTAAGTTTGGGGAGTATGGAGAAACCTTAGGTGTACAGATCAACTTAAGGGGTTTTGACGTACTGCGCTATAGCAATATCAGTAAAGGCACAGCCTTTACCATTGAAGAGCGACGAAAACTCAAACTCAGCGGTTTTCTGCCGCCAAGGGTCAAAACCCTTGAAGAACAGGTCCGGTCGAGTTTAAAAATTGTTGATGAAAAAAAGACCGACATTGAAAAATTTATTTATATCCGCAGCCTGTATGACAGGAATGTCGTGCTTGCCCATGCGGTTATTGCAAGTGATGTGCCCAAATTTTTACCTATTATTTACACCCCTACGGTTGGTCTTGCCTGCCAATTGTATTCATCCATATTTCGCGGTGCAAACGGAATTCACTTTTATCCGGGAAATATTGACTATGCCGATTATATCTTGAGAAATTATACCGATCAGGATATCGGAATTGCCGTTGTCACTGATAACCAGGGTATTCTTGGTATTGGCGACCAGGGAGCCGGCGGCATCCCCATCTGTCTTGGCAAATTGATGCTCTACACCCAGGGTGCCGGCATCGCGCCCTGGCATTGCCTGCCTGTGTCCCTTGATGTCGGCACAGACAATGAAGAGCTGTTAAATGACCCCAATTATCTTGGATGGCGCCATAAACGTCTTAAAGGGGAAGAATACGATCAATTCATCGATAAATTTGTGAAAGCCTTTAAGAAAAACTTTCCCCGTGCGCTTTGCCAATGGGAAGATTTTTCAAAACAAACTGCTTTCACCATCCGTGACAGATACCTCAAAGAAGTTATTTCTTTTAATGATGATATCCAGGGAACAGGCTCCATCGCCCTTGCCGGGGTTCTTGCGGCCATGAAAGTGAAAAAAGAAAAGATGATCGATCAGATTTATCTTGTCCATGGTGCCGGAGCCGGCGGTATAGGTATAGCCGAACAAATCCAGACTGAATTGATCGAACTGGGAATGAGTGATACCGATGCTGCTGCCAGGATTTTTACCCTTGACTCAAAAGGGGTTGTGACAACCGATAGAGATATAGAACCCTATAAAGTCAAATTTGCAAAAGATCCAAAAACGCTTGCCTGGATGAAATCGCCGGAAGACAATACACTTTTGAATGTCATTAAAAATGAAAAAGTAACAGTGAAAGCCATCACTGGTCTGCTTTTACAGGTTGTACCCATCAATAAACAGGAGAATATGTAATGTTTTTAAATTTTGGTTTCATTTCTATCAGTATTTTAGTGCTATTGCTGATTAGTGCGTTCAGAATTCTTCGAGAATATGAGCGTGGTGTTATTTTTATGCTGGGTCGTTTTTACAAAGTAAAAGGGCCTGGATTAATTATTGTT
>JAKIUJ010000244.1 GCA_021647625.1 Desulfobacula sp. | reverse complement strand
ACAATCACTGCTGAAAGTAAACCCAGGAAACAGTATAACTGAAGTGACGGATGAATTCACCCACCTTGGATTCAGTAAGAAATACCGAATCAAAGCGCTTCCTAAAGTTTATACTGCTATTCAAAAAGGGCTGTCCGACTGGGTGGTGGGTAAAAGTCTGTTGTCAAAGACAGCCAGATATGATGACAACTATACCGTTGAATCAGCAGAATTTGAGGTGGAAGTACAGTACAATGTCTGGAATAATACCTATGATCGTGTTGTCCTTGTGATCTATGCCATGGATGCAGACAATAAATGGCACGTTAAAGGTACTTATGTGGATGGGGCCGGGAATATCACGTTTTCTGAATCTATTAACGATAATTCAAAGAGCCGGGTGGAACCACTTAAACTTCAAACCAGCCAGCTCTTTATAAAAGAAGACGGAATATGGCAGGTTAAATGCGAACTGATACCGCTTAATCCTGGGGATACCAAAGTATCATTGACACCCAGTGCTAATTTTACACTGCCTCAATAGCGAAAAGGAAATTGTATGACATTCAAGACCACGATTATTACTGTCTTTATTGTTTTTACCTTCTTATCATCCGGCAATGCCGGAACAAAATGGCAATACGTCACCTCCATGCCCAATGCCAGATACGGTCATGATGTTGCACTGGGCAATGACGGTAAAATTTATGTAATGGGCGGGGCTGTTTATGACCATAAGAAAATTAGAAAGTATAATGATGGTGAGTTTTCCAATCTGGTTTTTGATCCTGTTAAAAATAAATGGAGGGTGCTTGAACCTGTTCCGGGCTGGATAAAAAATCGCAATGAATTTTACTATTATGATGATACGATAAACAATTGGATTGGTGTAAAAAAAACAGAAGATAGAAAAGACTTTTATAGAGTCACTTGGCCTGAAAAGCAAATTGGCAGGATCTTACAAATTTCACCTGAAGAATTAAAGAATACAAATTTTCAACGCCAGGGAGACGGAGTTGCCATCACTTTTGCAATAGACGGCCGGATTATTTGGACAGGCGGCAACGGCAAATGGGCCGGACCGGGTGAAAATATTGTTTTACCCTTTGATCCTGTTAAAGGGAAATGGCCGGAAACGATTAGCAAACGTATTTATTATTCTGAGTACTCTTATGGTGACAGAACGGTTCATCAAACAGCCATACCTTCTATGAACGAACGTAGAATGGATCATGAGGCTGTTACCCTCTCCGATGGAAAAATATTTGTTCTTGGTGGCTATTATGAAATAACCAAAGAAGTTATTAAAAACCGTCAGTTCAGTCCCACTGGCAAAACAGAAGTGCTGAATTCCGTAGAATGCTATGACCCGAAAACAAACACCTGGGAATTTAAGAAACCGATGTTCAACAAACGGTATCTATTTGCAGCAGTGGTGGGCAGGGACAATAAAATATATGTATTCGGCGGGTGCGGCAGATATAACAAAAAAACCCGAAAGTTTACGGTATACAATACAACCGAAGTCTATGATCCTGAAACAGACACATGGATATACCGTGCTCCCATGCCTGAAGGCCTGTTTACTATTGCAGGAGCACTTGGTGCCGACGGCAGGATTTACATCATGGGCGGCAGCCGGGCCCATGTGGACGACCCGCCGTTAAGGAATGTATTTATTTATGATCCAATTGCCGACTCCTGGGAAAAAGGACCGTCCATGAACCTTCCCCGCTCGACACTTGCTGCTGTTGCCACACCGGACGGGAAAATATATGCCATTGGCGGAACCGATGCCGGTGCGTACAATAAGGTCAAAGGAATACTGAATACTTTTTTGCCCCAGGATAAAAAACTCTATGAAGGACAGGTCCAGGATACCGTTGAAATGCTGGATACCGGTTCGAATTAGGTGTTTATATCTTCGGGGATTCTCAACCGATCATTGGACACTGACAAACATTTTGATCAAACTGATGGTAACGTTATCGGTGTAATAGCCATGATAATTGCTGCCCATGCCAGAAGCCTGAATATTCAATGGATTACAGAAATCGTGCTATTGAATTTAAGAATCAGCAATCACGCCCATAGGACGTTGTTGTTGATTATATAAAAAGTTGATCTCAGTGGAACAATTTTTCATTTTGAAACCAAACTAGGCAGTTTCGAGGGACTTCTCAAAATACCCCATATTGGATTAATAAAAAAATATTACTTTGGCATAATCATTGCATTTTTTATGCAGGAGAATAAATAATATAACGTATATAAACAGGAGAAAAAATATGTACAACACGACATTCATATGTGATCAAGAAACGGATTGCATCCTTGACTTGAACGGGAAAATTGCGGTCATATCAGGCGGTTCTTCGGGAATAGGATTTGGTACGGCCAAACTTCTTTCCCTAAAAGGTGCTGTGTCTGTGATCTTGGATATCGATGAAAAAAGAGGGAAAAAGGCGGTTTTGGATATTACAGCCCTGGGGGGAAAAGCAGAATTTGTCGCATGTGATGTCACCAGAGATTCAGATTGCCGCCTGGCAATTGAATCCATTGCCGATACCCATGGAACAATTGATATCCTTTTTAATAATGCCGGTGTAATTCGAAGAAAAACAGTGGAAAACCTTGAAGAAAATGAATGGGATATGGTGGTTGATGTCACGTTGAAAGGCGCGTACCTGCTGTCAAAATATACAGTCCCGGTTATGGCTAAAACTGGTGGCGGAAGCATTATTAATACAGGGTCAGGCTGGGGATTGAAAGGGGGCGAAAAAGCTGTAGCCTATTGCGCGGCAAAGGGCGGAATTGTTAACATGACCCGTGCCATGGCCATTGATCACGGACCCCAGGGGATCCGGGTGAACTCTGTAAGCCCCGGAGATATTGATACCCCGCTTTTGCATGATGAAGCAAAACAACTTGGACAGGATGATGAAAGTTTTATGGAAGAGGCAGCCGACAGGCCACTTCGCAGGGTGGGAACACCCAAAGATATTGCCCTGGCAGTCTTGTTTTTTGCAAGCCCCATGTCGAACTGGGTGACCGGAACTAATCTGACTGTGGATGGCGGCGGGTTGGCTTGATAACCTTTGTCAATTCTCCCGGCTATACTTTTCAAGCTTTCTGTAAAGGGTTCTAAGGCTGATACCAAGTTCCGAAGCAGTTTTATTTTTGCCCTGTACATCATGGCCATGCCGATCCAGGTATGACAGGATGGTTTTGGCTTCGCTTGTAAGTACTCTGGATTTAATGCCTTGCCCGGGCGGTGATGCGGTTTTGGTTATTGCGCCGAATTGGATACCTTGGGAATTGGACTTGTTGATATCCATATGGGTCAAAAAACGTTCCGGAAGGCTGTCTTCGGTAATGATATCGGTATCTTCAAGATTGATGCAATACTCAATAATATTTTGGAGTTCCCTGATATTGCCGGGCCAGGTGTGGGACCGAAAAAGAGCCATCACCGGGTTGGAAATAGTTTGAATATTTCTGCCCACTTTTTTGTTGGCGTCTTTTAAGAACATGCCGGCAATAATATCAATATCTTTCTCCCTGTTTCTCAAGGGGGGGAGTGTCATCGGGATGACATTCAAACGATAAAACAGATCTGTTCTGAATTTTTTTTCTTCCACAAGGTTGTGAAGGTCCTGGTTGGTGGCGGCGATAACCCTGATATCAATGGAAATGGGGGCAACACCACCCACCCTTTGAAATTCATAATCCTGGAGCACATTTAAAAGCTTTACCTGCATGTGCAAGGGCATCTCTCCGATTTCATCCAGAAAAAGGGTGCCACCCCTGGCCAGTTCCAAGCGACCAGGTTTGCCTCCTTTTTTGGCACCGGTAAAAGCGCCTTCCTCATATCCGAATAATTCACTTTCAAAAAGGGTTTCCGGAATACTGGTACAGTTTAAGGGAACAAAAGGGCCTTTGGATCGAACGCTGGTTTGATGGATAACCTTAGCCAGCAGGCCTTTTCCTGTGCCGGTCTCGCCGGTAATCAGAACGGTTGAAAGGCTTTTGGATAGTTTGCTAATATTTTTTTTAATTTTTACTATTTGATAAGACTCACCCAAAATACTGGAAAGAGGTGAATCGGAAAAGTTTTCGTTGCTTTTTAAAGATATATGATCCGAGAATTTCTTATCCGGTTTTAAAAGTTCGTTTTCATGGATGGTAAATACGCAGGCTGTAACTTCATTGCCCTCAAAGACCGGCTTTGCAGACACATAGGCCTTTTGGTTGTTGATGTTGAGACCGATCTTTTTTAAATGGTTGCCTTCAAGGGCTTTATCTATAACGTGACCCGGCAGGATATGGTATGCTGACCGGGTGTAAAGATCGCAAAATGAAAACAGTTTTTGAGCTTGATGGTTGCACTTGATCACGGTGCCCTTGGGATTGACTGCCAACATGCTTTCCCGGGACAGATCCATAAACGCATTTAAAATGTTCTTTGTCTCATCAAGGCTGTTAAGCAACTGTTTACGGCTTAATAATCGGGCAATACCGTCGGAAAACATATTTAAAGCGTCCACAAAGATTTTCGTGTTTTTAGTGATTTTGTCATGACCTTGTTTAGAAAATGATGTAAATGTCATCACGCCAAAAAGAACTTCATCCAAACGTATGCTTTTTAAGATCTCTATTTTTGCAGGACAGTTACCGATAAACCGGCACCCGGAACAGGTGGGCATATGTCCGGGTTTGTTCACAACAACCTTTTTTTTAGCAATCACCTCTTCTATTGAAGGTGCATGTACTGTGTTGCCTTTTTGCAGGAGATAATCTTTTGTGCACACAACAAGTTGGGCTTGAAGATCAAAAATGGCAACATCAATCCCAAGTATCATTTTGATAAGTTCGATTGTTTCTTCAAGCTCGGTTTTGTATTTATTGATCTGAATCATTTGTTATATCTTTAATTTAAAGGTTCGAGATTATCTGGATACGAAAATATCCTTTTTGGTCACAATTGGCAATGAATTTTGTCAACCAATTGTCAATTATGACACAACGAATAATCATCACAACATTTCTATTTAACACAGATATTCAATCAGAGAAAAATTCATATCCGTTACGATATGAAAATAGAATAACTTGAACCTTTCGATACAATAAAACAAAAAAAGGCTCTAACCATGCAATATGATTAGAGCCTTTTAAAAGAATAACCAGGCAGCGTTCTACTCTCCCACACAGTCTCCCATGCAGTACCATCGACGCTAAAGAGCTTAACTTCCGTGTTCGAGATGGGAACGGGTGTGGCCTCTTTGCCATTGCT
>JAKIUJ010000243.1 GCA_021647625.1 Desulfobacula sp. | reverse complement strand
TTCTATGTCATATCAAGGAACTGAGCCCTAAAAATGGGAAATCGAACTGAAATAAGCCATCGCTCTTAAAAAAACTCCCCGAATTAACTTTGGAGGGGTTTATAAAAAAATAGGCGGTGGATTTGGGCTAACCACCCAAGTATTGCCTTCCCATATATAATCTGATAATAAGCACCTAAAAATAAGCTTTACCAAATGGCACAAATATTTTCCGTTAAATGCTGATGAATGCCCGGACAACTTGATTTAATCGGACCATTTTAAACCATTTGGTCATTGGCGATTGCCTTTAACGCATCTTGCAGATAGGAACATACTTAGGCTATCGCTGTAATACTAACAGTTATTTCAGGATGACATGGCAAAACAAAAAACCAAATCCCAGGTACTTAAACAGCGCAGCAAAAAAAAGGAAAGAAATCTCTTACTAACAGCCTTAAAATGGCTCACCATTCTTTTTATTTTGCTCAGCATCCTGGGATGTGCCGGATTAGCAGGACTTTATTACTATATAAGCCAGGACCTTCCCAAAATAAACTCATTAAAGGACTACCGGCCTGCCACAGTGACCAGTGTTTATTCAGATGACGGCAGAAAAATCGGTGAGTTCTATGAAGAACGACGAATCGTTATTCCTTTGACCCAAATGCCGGCGAACCTTATCAATGCATTCGTGGCAGCCGAAGATTCCAGGTTTAGAGAGCATCCAGGCATTGATATTGTATCCATATTCAGAGCATTTTTAAAAAATGCCCGTGCCGGTACGATTGTACAAGGGGGTTCTACAATTACCCAACAGGTAACAAAATCATTTTTGCTGACGCCTGAAAGAACCTACAAAAGAAAACTCAAAGAAGCGATTTTAGCGTATCGAATTGAAAAAAAATTCACCAAAGATGAAATTCTTTATCTGTACTTAAACCAGATATATTTAGGACATGGGGCCTATGGTGTTGAGGCGGCATCTGAAAATTATTTCGGTAAACATACCAAGGACTTAAATCTTGCTGAATGCTCCATGCTGGCCGGCTTACCCCAGGCACCTAGCAGGTACTCTCCTTTCCGATTCCCGGACCGTGCAAAACAACGCCAGGTATACGTCCTCAACCGAATGAAGGAAGAAGGATTGATCACCAATCTTAAAGCCACAGAAGCCATGGATCAAAAACTGGATATCAAACCCAGAAAAAACTGGTTCATTGAAAGAGTCCCCTGCTATACCGAGCATGTTCGACGTTATATAGAAAAAAAATATGGAAAAGATGCCCTCTATAGACAAGGCTTGGAAATTCACACCGCAGTAAACATTGAATTGCAAAAAATCGGCAGGCGGGCTGTTAACAAAGGCTTAACCGATTTAGACCGAAGAACCGGGTATCGCGGCCCCCTGGAAAACATTCCGGCCACTCAAATAGATACTTTTTGCACACGGGTTGCTGAACAGATCGGCAACAAACCCATAGAAAAAGGACAAAATTACAAAGGCGTGGTCCTGGTTGTTGATGATGCAAACGCAATCACACGTATCAGAGTCGGTGATTTATATGGTATTATCAAACTTGAAACCATGACCTGGGCCAGAAAACCCGATATAAAAGTCGCTTATTATGAAGGAAAAGGAAAAATAAAAAAACCATCCCAGGCCCTATCATCCGGGGATGTTGTTCTGGTTCAGTTACTCAATGACTCTCTGACGGATCAGGAAAACACGCCTGAACTTGAATTTTCCCTTGCCCAGGAACCTGTGGTACAGTCTGCACTTTTGAGTATTGAAGCTGAAACAGGCCATGTAAAAGCAATGATCGGGGGACGGGATTATAGAAACAGCCAGTTTAACCGCGCCTACCAATCCAGACGTCAACCTGGAAGTGCATTTAAACCTATTATTTATGCAGCGGCTTTAGACAAGGGGTATACCGCTGCCAGTATGATCATTGATTCTCCTGTTGTTTATGAAGACACCGAGCGTGATTTTGTATGGAAACCACGCAACTATAAAGAAAAATTTTTCGGACCCACTTTGTTTAGGCATGCCCTTGTAAAATCACGAAATATAGTGACCATTAAAATCCTTCAGGATATTGGTATTAAATATGTTGCTGATTATTCAAAAAAACTGGGTATCCAATCACCTATCAGCCAGGATTTATCAATTGCTCTTGGATCTTCCGGCTTATCCCTGCTTGAAATAGTCAACGCCTATTCTGTCTTTTCAAACCTGGGCTATGCAATAGAACCAGTGTTTATTACCAAAATATATGACCGGGACGGCAAACTTTTAGAGACCTCCAAACTAATCCGTAAAAAAGTAATCGATATGAGCACGGCATACATCATGACCAACATCATGGAAAGTGTTGTAAAATCAGGTACGGGATGGCGATTGAAGGCTTTAAAAAGACCGGTAGCAGGAAAAACGGGAACAACCAATAATCTTTATGATGCATGGTTCCTTGGCTACACACCAAGATATACCACGGGTGTCTGGGTCGGGCTTGATCAGGAAGCGCCCATGGGTAAAGGAGAAACCGGATCCCGGGCAGCCAGCCCGATATGGCTTGATTTTATGAAAAAAGCCCTGGACGGCAAACCAGCCAGAACATTTAATGTACCGGAAGGTATTGTTTTTGCCAAAATTGATGCAAAAACAGGACTTCTTCCCATTGAAGAATCAAAAGAAACGCTGTTTGAATGTTTCAAAGAGGGAACGGTTCCGTCAGAATATACACCAAAGCCTGACACAGCTTCTGATTCTGATGAGTTGTTCAAAGAAGGCATTTAGGTTTAGGGCTAACGCATGTAACTTTTCCATATTAATGATTTCAGGTAGTTACGGTTTGAAGGTAAACGCAAATAAAAATCTCGTTTTGCATAAGTACCTGTAAAACAAAGGATTAAAATTCATGCCAAGTTTAAATGCGTTTACCCTGGCCCTTAGCTTTGTCCACCTTGACCTGGGTTATTGCCAGATCATTGTCCTTTACAATTATAAATTTTATTTTTGGAAATAAGCGTGACAGCCTTTCTAAATTCTCATTTTTATCCCCGCGCAATCGAGATTCAGCACATGGATGCACCCGCAAAAAGAGATGATTTGAGTTCAATATATCCTGACCGGTTTCTAATTGCCTGATCACCGCATCATAAAGCATTTGTGAAAAAACGAGATGCCCAAAAGCCGGATGCCACGGCCCTGCAAGCACTTGGGTTTCATCAGACATCATATCCGAGGCCTGTAGCCCCAAACGGATTACCGGAATATCTGCCCGGTTAAAAATAGCCATCATCTGCTTGACTAAAACGATGCTCTGATCAAGACACAGCGGAGTATAATCGCCTTTTTTATATTTTACGGCAAGCGGGCTGCCCGACAAAACCAAAAGTGGATAGATCCTGGCAAAATCAGGATTCAAATCAACTATTTGTTGTGTACTTTTGAGCAAAGACACCTCACCATCACCCGGAAGTCCCACCATCAATTGAACTCCCACCTTATGCCCTCGTTTTTTTAACAGATCAATCGCATTGATGGTGTCCTTTGCTGTATGACCTCGATTTGATGCAGTAAGAACAGCATCAATCATGGACTGCACCCCAAGCTCTACAGCCGATACCGGATAGGGATCAATTAGATCAAGGTTTTGAGAATCAATGGTATCCGGTCGTGTGGAAAATCGAATACCGTCAATTTTTTTGTTTTCGATATACGGCATTACACTATCTAAAAAACAGGTAACCATTGCAGGGGAAAGCCCCAAAAAATTACCGCCGAAAAAGGCAAGCTCAACCCATTTGCGCTGCCCCCGGTAACTTAAATATTCTTCTATGGTTGAAACAATTGCTGCGGCATCCGGAAGGTTATTTTTTTGATGGGTGATAAGGGTTTGATTGCAGAACACACACTGATGCGGACACCCTGAGTGGGGAATAAATACTGGGATTACAAGTGGTTTATCCTGATTCATACAATTTAGGGATCTATTTGTCAGTTTCTTCCATCATTCTCAAGGCGTTTTGAGCACAATCCTGTTCCGCAGCTTTTTTTGTTTTGCCCAACCCTGTGGATTCAATATCAAACAATGTCAAACTCACCTCAAATGTTTTATCATGGTCCGGACCAAAATCTTGGACCAATTCATATTGCGGAGTGACGGCACCTTTCTCCTGTGCAAACTCCTGCAAGGTGCTTTTATAATCCACTGTCTTCTCACAGGACAATATCTCTTTTATGCCGTCATTAAAAATTTCTTTGACCAGTCTATAAACGGTTTCAAAACCTGCATCCAGATAAACTGCAGCAATCAATGCTTCAAACGCATCGGATAAAATCGAATTTTTATCAAACCCCCGGGATTGTGCTTCTCCTTTTCCAAGCCGGATAAACCGTCCCAAATCAATACTTCGCGCCATATCGGCAAGGGCGGGTTCACTGACAAGATTAGACCTTAATTTCGACAACGACCCTTCATTTTTAGACGGACTGATTTCCATTAAAAAATGCCCAACACAAAGTCCCAATACAGCATCTCCTAAAAACTCAAGACGCTCATTATCACTTTCACATCTGTCTTGATTTTCATTCAAATAGGATCGATGACACAAGGCATTATCCAACAGGGTTTTATCTTCAAAATCATACCCGATATTATGTTCAAGGACCGTTAATATATCTTTGCTTTCCCTTATTTTTTCAAGACGGACCTGGAGATCTTTAAATATTGAATAACTTATATTGAGATTATCCTCTCCTGTTCCGAGTGCTACCCCTTGATTGAATGTCCCGTGAAAATCAGATCCGCCGGTAATCATCAAATGCCTTTCGCAGGCCAGATCATGCAAAAATTGTGTCATCTTAGGATCATGGTCCGTATAATAGACTTCCATTCCTTCAAGCCCGTACCCGACAAGCATATCCAGAAAATCAGCCAGCTGCCCTGTTTCCTTAACGTCCAGAAGTCCAGGATGCGCTAACACAGGGATACCTCCGGCATCAAGTATGATCCGAATGGCCTGTTCACAGGGGACCTTGTATTTTTCCACATAGGCGGGTTTATCTTTTGCAAGGTACTTATCAAAGGCTTCTCTAAAGGTTTTCACGATCCCTTTTTCTTTTAGCAGTTCTGCAATGTGGGGACGTCCTGTTTGGTCAGCTCCAAACCGCTCTTTAACCTGATCTAAAGTAATATCAATCCCCAGAGAATTGAGTCTTTCTATAATTTTGGGATTTCTGCTTTTTCTTGCATCCTGTGCTGCATTTAAAGTTGCGTTCAGTTTTTTGTCATAAATACTGAA
>JAKIUJ010000242.1 GCA_021647625.1 Desulfobacula sp. | reverse complement strand
AATCCAAAGGGTGTCAAAGACCCGGTCCCGGGCGTGAAGATCGAGAAACGATTCCAGCCCAGCTACGAGATTCTCAAGGGCAAAGAGCAGGTTATGAAGGACCTGAAGAACGCTGCAAAGGATGCGTTGGCCAGCGGAGGGACCGTCTGGTTCGCGACCGACCTCGACCGCGAGGGGGAAGCGATCGCTTGGCACATTGCCCAAGAACTTAAGATCGAATCGAAAGATGCGAAGCGTGTGATCTTCACCGCGATCACCAAGAAGGAAATCGAGAAAGCGTTCGAAAATCCTTTGGCGATTGATGAAGAACGGGTAAATGCCCAGCAGGCGCGTCGAGCCTTAGATTATCTGGTCGGCTTTACCTTATCACCATTACTGTGGAAAAAAGTACGTAGAGGACTCTCTGCGGGTCGTGTTCAAAGCCCAGCATTGCGCATGATTGTTGAGCGGGAACTTGAAATAGAGGCATTTGTTCCACAAGAATATTGGACTATTGAAGCCGATGCCGCCAGTAAAAAACAAGATTTTGAAGTTATTGTGGCTGGTGGAATTGTCAGGAGCCGGGATTGCGGTATCACAGGAGAGGCCGCAATTAAATTTATCCGTCAGTTCAAGGTAGATGTAGGCATTATCGGTATCAGCGGCATTGAACTTGACGGGACCTTGCTTGATTATGACTTCAAAGAAGTATACGTTGCCCGGGCCATCATTGAAAACTCACGAAAAGTCTATCTTGTTGCTGACCACTCTAAATTTGACAGAAACGCCATGGTCAAACTGGGCCATATCAAAGAAATTGATACTCTTATCACGGATAAGGCACCACCAGAGCTGTTGATGGAAATTCTTCGAAAAAATGATGTTCATTTAGAACTGGCACAGGAAACGCTTGGAAATTAATTCTTTGCAACGATAGATCAACCGCAATCAAAAAGGGTGTTTGGTACGATTTTTTGTATCAAACACCCCTTTCTCAGCTATTTAATAATTCAATTATTTAGCTTTCCATGTTTGTAAAAGTTTATCATAATCAACTGTTTCGCCCTGGGGTTTTTCATTGGCAAGTTTCGCCTTGGGAGCACCAGGTTGGTTCAGCCAATAGGACTCATCTTTTTCCGGATTCAGTAAAGGGCCTTTATCACCCTGAACGCCGGCACGCTGGATGCGCATTAAAATCTTATCCTGTTCTTTGGCCAGATTATTCATTGCTGTAGAAACAGCCACTTCGCCCGGTTCAGTTGTAGTATAGACCACAACAGCATCGCGCTCTTTAAAAATATCCTGCAAATCAATCTGCAGTTCTTCGCGAAGTTTGTAATCAAGGTTGACCAGAGGTTCGTCCAGCAGTAAAAGCGTAGAGTCCTTCACCAGGGCACGTGCAATGGCACAACGCTGCTGCTGCCCGCCGGATAGTTCTGTGGGCATTCGATCGAGCATGGTCTCAAGATGAAGCATTTCAGCAATCTCTCTGACCCGCCGATCAATCTTTTTCTTTTCCATACCTGAAATTTTTAAAGGCGATGCAATATTATTATATATAGTAAAAGAAGGATAGTTGATAAATTGCTGGTAAACCATGGAAATATTGCGTTTCCTGACAACCATTCCGGTGACATCCTCTCCATTGACAATAATTCTGCCTGAATCCGGCCGGTCCAACCCTGCCATGATTCGGAGAAGCGATGTCTTACCGGCCAGGGTTCGGCCCAAAAATATATTGGTCGTCCCGGATTCAAAATTCAGAGATATGTCTTTTAAATAGACTTGTTCATCAACGGTTAAGTTAATATTTTCGATTAAAATGCTCATGGTGATCTCCGGGTTAACGTGAAATCCAAACTACTGCATGTTCGAATAATGACATAGCATGCTTCAAAAACTTCCGCAAGCGAAAGAAACGAATGCTTTGCGAAGGTCTTGTGTTACTATTACATGATTCGAAAATATAAAAAAATCTCTAAGCTTCATATCCTTAATATTATACTTTGGTTGTTACCCTTTCACCAAAAAAGATCCGGTTCCGGCACTACAGGCTTTTGTTCATCGCTTTCGATAAGTTTTCCTTTTTTGACCCGGACATATTTCGTATCCTGCCCGCTGATTTCAATGATCGACATATCACTTCCAGAATCCGGATACATATGAATGGCCGCTGTTGTATGGGCGAGGATCTCATTGAGAACAAATACTCTGTTATGATTTTCTTTTTGATTCGGGTCTTGCGAAACCGTTTCTGCAAGTGTGGCAACAGCTTTTCTTCCTGATTCTGTTAAACCGATACCTCTAACATCCGGATTTTTCAAATTCCATGTAATGTGACTCTCTCTGCAAGAATACAAAGAATCTCATACATCATTGTGGCCCCGATGAGCGCAGTATTCCCCGATGGATCAAACGGGGGTGCCACCTCAACAAGATCTGCACCAACAAGATTCAACCCTCTCAGTCCGCGTATTAATCCCTGTGCTTCGATAGTCGTCAGGCCGCCAACTTCTGGAGTCCCTGTGCCGGGGGCAAATGCGGGATCAATGCGGGTAACATGGTGGATCGCGCGCATCATGCTGGACATATCTCTTATCTGCCGGGGGCCTTGACGTGCACCAGCCCTGGCTTCCACAGCACCGTCATAAGGGACTCCGACAAGGGTAATCTCCAAATTATCCAAATGCGTTACAAGCGGTGTTCTCATAAAGGTAAACGCAAATGAAATTATCATTTTGCACAAGTACCTGTAAAACAAAAAATTAAAATTCATGTCAAGTTTACATGCGTTTACCCTGAATAAAACATCATTTCATTTCTGTTTGAAAACCACTATAATAAACAAAGCATTTGATTTTATTATTTACCTTCTAAATAGTGGCTGACCGAAAAACCGTGTTTGGGCGGCGCGTAGAGGAGCAAAGCTCACAAAGTTGCCCATATGCAAGGCGCAAGAAATGCTGAAACCGGAGTGTACTATAGTACATGAGGCCCGATTATAATTTGGCAGGATTTTGCAGCAATAAAGCAGATGGGCGCTGCCGACGGGTGAGTTTTCGTTCAAACACTAAATAGATAAATAAAGGCATCTATTATTACCATGAAAAAAATTAGCCTCTCAACTGGAATTCCTCCTTTGATCATTATCGGTACAATAATTGTCCTGTTTCCTATTTTTACCTATATGACCATCGACCGGATCAGCAGGCAAAAAACACAAAGCATCCGGCTCCTGATTGAAAAAAGCACGGCATTGATCCGGGCATTTGAGGCAGGGACATATAGCGGGATGATGAATATGGGCTGGAACCAAGATACGATGAAAAACCTTTTAAAGGAAACGGCTGCATTACCGGACATAGCCTATTTATTTATTGCGAACAAGAAGGGTATTATTCTGGTTCATAACCAGGAAGAAATGATCGGTAAAAGTGTGAATCAGAATATTGATCTCAACACTGTCATTCAATCGGACCAACTGAAATGGAAAATTATAAAAAGAGAGGACGACAAAGACGTTTTTGAAGTGTATAAAAAATTTTCCCCGGTGAATCAAAACAGCAAAAGCACGCCCGACAACATGATGAACATGCACATGCAGATGCAGGGTATGGCCTTCCAAAATATCGAAACCTATGAGGACACAGTGATCTTTGTGGGACTGGATATGGCATTGATTACACAGGCAGACAAAGGGGACACACGGCATACAATATTGATGACCGCAATCTTGGCATTGATCGGTTTTACCGGATTTGTCCTGGTGTATATTGTTCAAAATTATACTGCTGCACGGTCCTCTTTATCCCGCATACAGATTTTTTCAGACAATCTGGTCGAAAATATGCCAATGGGATTGATCGTCACAGACATGAACAATCAGGTTGTTTCAGTGAATCCGGCGGCAAAAAAAATTCTGAATATACAAGCCCAATTTCATGCAAAGGATATATATACCCTGCTTCCTGAGCAGTTAAAAAAGGTATTGATCTCCTCGGGTACAGGAACCCGGTTAATCGAGAAAGAAATACACATTGATCGTGCGGAACATCAGTCCATTCAAATTGAGGTGATTGCAAGCCCTTTATCGGACAAAGAAGATAATTCTTTGGGCGTATTGATGATAATACGGGATAAAACAGAGCTTAATAGACTCAAAAATGAAATGGAACAAAACAAACGCTTAGCTGCTATTGGGCGCCTGGCAGCAGGCGTGGCCCATGAAATCAGAAACCCTTTAAGTTCCCTGAAAGGCTATGCTACTTTTTTTAAAGAAATCTTTGATGCTGATTCTCAAAATCATACCATTGCTGATGTGATGATAAAAGAGGTGGATCGTCTCAACCGGGTTGTAAGCGAGCTTGTGGAACTGGCAAAACCGGTTGCCATATCCCGAAACCCTGTTGATCTTGGGGAATTAATTTTGGAAAATGCCCAGCAGATTGCCTATGAACCCGATGCCCAAAAAATTGACATCCGGACCAATATTGACCCGGATCTGCCGGCAATACACGCCGATGCAGACAGGCTAAAACAGGTGCTGTTGAACCTGTGCTTAAATTCGATCCAGGCCATGGACGGTTCAGGGACACTTGGGGTAACGCTTACAAAAGCTCCATCCAGTGAAAAAATTATTATTTGCATCTCTGATACCGGCACAGGGATAAAAAAAGAAGATATCCCAAGTATTTTCGAACCCTATTTTACAACCAAACTGTCCGGCACAGGGATAGGGCTTGCCATTGTTCATAATATTGTCAAAGCTCACCAGGGGAAAATTGAAGTAAAAAGTAAACTGACAAAAGGGACTGTATTCACAATCACACTACCTATAAAGATCAGGTAAAAAGGACCTAAATAAAAAGGATTCGGTAAAATATGAAAACTAAAAAAAACCGTATATTGATTGTTGACGATGATCAGGCGCACAGAAATATGCTTAAGACACTTCTTAACAAATGGGGATATTCTTTGGCAGAGGCCGATGATGGTCAGGTTGCCATCGATCTTGTCACCCAGAAGACCTATGATCTGGTGCTTATGGATATTAAAATGATCAAAGTATCCGGCCTTGTGGCGCTTGAGGAAATAAAAAAAATTAACCCGGCCATTCCTGTCATCATAATGACCGCTTTCTCATCGGTTCAAACCGCTGTGCAAGCACTGAAAAAAGGGGCATACGACTACCTAACCAAACCCTTTGATTTTGATAAATTAAAAATCACCATCAAAAGAGCCCTGGAACATACACAATTGAAAAAGGAAAACATCCAGCTAAAGGAAAGTCTGGGGAAAAATTTTAATGCAAGCAAT
>JAKIUJ010000241.1 GCA_021647625.1 Desulfobacula sp. | reverse complement strand
TCCGGTGTCGTAACAGACCAGACCAGTGGATATTTCAAGGTGAATACACCCTTATCGGATTTTGGTTTAATTTTACCGATATCCCAGCCTGCAGTACTGATAAGTACAGTCAAGGCAGGCATGCCCCACTGGGATGGTATACTTGATTTTTCACTGAAATCCAAACTGGAACAAATTATCCAGCTTGCTGTTGAAAACAAATTTGAAGAGGCAAAAACCGTAACCCAAAACATGATCAAGACAAGCCATGATCCGATTCTGCTGTATGCGGGTGGCATGTTAAATTTTTGTACCGGGGATCTGGACAAGGCCAAATATTTTTTCAAAAAACTTGCCTTAATTGAACATGAAAACACAACGGCACGACTCATGCTCTATATCATAGACTGGATCTCAAACCAGGAGATGACCACACCGCTTTCAAAACCATTGTTTTCCATGGCCTGGCATGAAGAAAATGAATTTTTAGGTTATCTTGCGATAGTTCTCAGGGATAAAAAAACACTGACCCCCGGGTTTATTGAATTTGAAAATAACTCAGAAAAAAGCTGGCGAATGTTTATCGAAGGACTGATTCTTGAAAAAAACAATAAACTTGGCCAGGCCCAGGCCATGTTTAAGACATCCATCCTGAATGCCAATCCTAATGACTGGATTTATTTTCTTTCATTCTCACGCCTTAACCATATTCAAGCCGGCCTCTCCACCTACCTGGAAGATAAAAAGAATCACAAACAAAAGACTGCCCTTTTTCAAAAAAAAGCCCGTGAATATCGAAAGAATGCTGCCGAACATCAAACTGCGATGACAACACTGATTCAGCAATTTGAATCGGATAAACCCAGCTATGATGAGAAAGTAGACATATATAAAGTCCTTCTTGATATGGCCCCGGAAAACAGAACCATTATCGGCAGAATCGCTTTTTTCCATGCAACCCAGGGAGAATGGCAAAAAACAATAGACTTCATTGACACCTACTTTGAAAAACCAGGAAGGGAGACTTCTTTGAGCCTGAGCCTTGGGCTTCTAAAAGGTGAAGTTTTAAAACTCATGGGAAAACAAAAAGAAGCCGTGGCTTATTTAAACCAATTCTCAAAAAGAACCCGTAACACCTGGTACAGCCTTATCAGTAAACATCTTATTTCTAAGGCCAAAGACGATGATTTGTTAAAACTTGCGGGGAGAAAGGCGGAGAAACTGATCACCATGCACACAGCCCTGGGCTTGTGGGCCGAAGGAAATAAAAATCAGATCAAGGCTGCTAATCATTACAGAGAAGCTTTAAGTACCTATCTGGACGACTGGAATGAGTATGACCTTGCTTTGAAAAGGATCATCCATTTCAGGCAAGCCCTGAAATAAACGGAAAACGATCCATTTTGCCCGATTTTTGCGGCAGTGAAAAATTGTACTCCTTGACAGGCTGTTACAATTGGAAGGTGCCGGACTGTGAATCCGTCTATATCCGGCAGGTTTTCCATTTTTAGCTCATAAAGAATCCATGGGAAAATCTATAATTTATTCCACAAAAAGGCAAGCTGCAGCAGGGGGCAAAGATGGCATGCAGATTGCTTAATCTTTGTTCCTGGCTCTTATTTTTTTATGACAAATATTGATTCTTGTGATATCAGTAAACTTAGGTTTATTGATACACTTTGAAAGGGAGACAATTCCATGGATAATTTTTTTGATTCAATTGGAAAAAAATTTTTTATCATTATTTTATTATCTTTGATCATCATTTCATTCCTGGTTTTCATCAGCTTGAGTTTTTTCGGTAAAATAGCACAAATAGGTGCGATTAAGCAGGTTGCCTTTCAGTACGAAATAGGGACGAAAAATATATCCATGGAATTTGATAAATATACGAGAACCAATGATATTAAAATTTATGAAACATTGTTACAAATGATGACTTTTCTATCCTATGCTGACGGTAGAATGGGAGCATTCCATCGGCTTTTAGAAAATGACATCTCTGTTGACCAAGCCATCAAAGCCTACACTGAAGAGACAGGGGACCCCACCTCTGATTTAATGAACGCTGCAAACCTTGCAAAATCATTAAAGGATACACCACTTATCACTAAACTTGTGGCTATTACAGACAAGGGGCATGGACTGACTTTGAGTTTAAAAAAATTATTACAACAGTACAGGGAGCAAACAGACCCTGAAACAAAAAAACAAATCATTGTACAGTTCAAAACCATAGAAAGCCGGTTTCCTGACATGCTGAAATCATTTCACCTGGCAATGGATGAAGTTGCTGACCATTTTTCCTCACAGATAAATAAAATTTTTATATTTATCTGTGGTGCAGCCGTATTTTTAATCAGTATCATCGCATTTTTAATTACCCGTTCCATCACAGAACCGCTAAAGAATGCAGTGGATTATGTCAAGACAGTTTCCAAAGGCGACTTTAGTGAGACCCTTGAAATAAAAAGCAGTGATGAAGTGGGAATAATGGTGGATAGTATAAATGTCATGAGCGTAAGTTTACGCGAAATGGTAAAAGAGGTTAAAACAGGTGTTGATCAGCTAAACTCCTCTGCCACTGATTTGACAAGGCTTTCCGATGAGGTTTCAGACACTGCCGTTGATAATGCCAATAAAGCAAATACAGTATCTGCCTCGGCTGAGAAGATGAGTTCAAATATGAGTGCTGTGGCAAAAAATATGGAGGCCTCATCACAAAATACGGATTCCGTTGTCACGGCTGTGGAAGAGATGACCAGCACAATCAATGAAATTGCCAAAAATACCGAGATTGCAAAACAAATTACCGACAGGGCTGTGGATAGATCAAAATCCGCCACCCAGCAAATGGATAAGCTTGGAAAAGTTGCCGGTACCATAGGTAAAGTCACTGAAACCATATCAGAGATATCCGACCAGACCAACCTGCTGTCTTTGAATGCAACCATTGAAGCTGCAAGAGCCGGTGAGGCTGGTAAGGGTTTTGCCGTTGTCGCCAACGAAATAAAAGACCTTGCTACCCAGACGGCTGCATCGACCAGAGATATTAAAGAGCAAATAGATGAAATTCAGTCTTCAACCCAGGTGTCTGTTGAGGAAATAGATCAAATTTCAGCTGTTATTGTGGAGATAAACCAGATCATAACCACCATTGCCGCGGCAATTGAAGAACAGTCCATTGCCACCCGGGAAATTGCCCAGAATATAGCAATGGTGTCCCAGGGAATTAATGATGTTAATGACAATGTGAGCCAGAGTTCTGTTGTTGCAGAAGAGATTACCCAGTCTATTACACAAATCCATCAATCCACAAATGAAATGAAAGACAATAGTACCAGGGCAAAGGGAAGTACCGTGGGGTTGACTGATCTTGCAAAACGACTTAATCAGATGATGGGGCGTTTCAAAATATAGAGATTTCATTTCGTAAAGTAAAAAAATAAGTTTTATTGAATGCGAAGGTCATTGCCATGTTTTTTTTAGATCTTCTCGCTGTTACTTGCTTTTCGGGGGATTGTGTAATCAATGATGAGATACGCAATGAAAGTGTTTCAAGGCTGGCGGGTTGCTGCCGAATACCAATTTTTTATATGAATTTATGGTATCATCGATCACAAAGACAGTTTTGAAATAAGCGTTCAATACCGGAAGCAATGCTAAGGGCAGTTTTTAAGAAATTAGAAACTACGAATATAGACAATACCTTTACAAGCGCAGCAAAGCAGATAAGGACGGCAGGGGGAACCCGCCGCCCGCAAAATTTGATTTTCAGCCGTAAAGGGTTTCGATTTCTTCTTCGTAATTATCGATAAGGATGTTCTTTTTCAGTTTAAATGTCGGGGTCATCATATTATTTTCAATGGTGAACTCCGGAACCAGGGCCACTTTTTTGATGGTTTCAAAGGAGGCCAGACCCTTGTTTCGTGCTGCCACTTCACTGTCTATAAGCGCCTGGATATCCGTATGGGCCAGCAGTTCTGCATATTCGCTGTAAGGAATCTGTTTTGTTTTTGCATAGGCCAGGACGTTTTCCTCATCCAGGGTTGCTATGGCTGACAGATATTTGCGTCTGTCACCCACCACACAGAACTGGTTGATGTATTTTGAGGTCACCATGATACCTTCGATGCGGGAGGGGGCAATGTTCTTTCCGCCTGCCGTAATAATAAGGTCTTTTTTCCGTCCGGTGATTTTCAACACGTTGTTTTCGTTAATGGATCCGAGATCCCCGGTTCTGAGCCAGCCGTCTTCGGTAAAAGTGTCGGCGGTCTCTTTCGGCATTTTATAATACTCTTTCATTACATTTCTGCCATAGTACAGGACCTCTCCGTCATCGGCAATTTTGTGTTCAATGCCCACACCCGGAGGACCGACCACGCCGAAATCATATGAATCCGGACGGTTGACATTGGAAAAGGAGGTGTTTTCAGTCATACCTATTCCCTCCAGGATCAGAAGACCTGCGGCATGGAAAAATTTTGCGATTTCAGGGTTGAGGGGAGCCGCACCAGAGATGCACCATTTGACATTGCCGCCCAGCGCTTTGTGGATTTTGGAAAAAATCAGTTTATTGGCCACCTTGTATTTGATGCCCAACCCCAATGGGATTGGTTTCCGGGCTACTTTGAGTTCGCTGACCTGACCGCCGACTCCGCAGGCCCAGTTGAAGAGCTTCAGCGCTACGCCGCCCTTGGCCTCCACACCGGAAATAATTTTAGTATGGATCTTTTCAAACACCCGTGGGACCGAGACAAACCAATGGGGACCGGCCAGTCCGAAATCTTCAAGCAGGGAATCAATGCTCCTGGCAAAGGTGGTTCTGTTTCCTGTCTTAATCCCTGTGTAGCAGCAGGTTCTGGAAAATACATGAGCCAGCGGGAGAAAAAGGAACATATCTTCTCCGTCGTTAAATTCCGCACATTGATAGACCGACTGGCTGGTATAGGTTAAATTATCGTGGGTCAGGACCACGCCTTTGGGCACGCCGGTGGTGCCTGATGTATAAACCAGGCCGGCAGTATCTGAGGATGTTACCTGTTCTGTCCGCTCTTTAAATGCAGAATCCTCAATATCCCGGCCAAGGGCTATAAATTCATCATAGGTAATGACCCAGTCATCACCCTTGCAGTCTCCGTTAAAGAGAATAACCTTTCTGATATTGGGAATTTCTTCCCTTATTTCAAAAAGTTTATCCAGCTGGGTCTGATCCTCGGCAAAGATAAGAACTGCATCCGAATGATTAATGATATAGTTGCAGTCCTGGGGAAGATTGGACTGATAAATGCCCACGGTGCCGGCACCTATGCTCATTTTAACGAGATCGGTAAGGACCCATTTATAGCAGGTATAACTGAGGATGTTTACT
>JAKIUJ010000240.1 GCA_021647625.1 Desulfobacula sp. | reverse complement strand
ATCCTTTTTGATATTGAAACCAAGATTGATCTAATCATCCTTGATGTCATGATGCCCAGAATGGATGGCTACCAGGTTTTAGAGAAAATAAGGGCATCCAACAATCTTTCGTCACGCATTCCTGTGATCATGCTGACAGCAAAAGCCCAGAAAGAAGATGTTGTCAAAGGCATTCAAAAATGCGCAAGTGATTATATTTTAAAACCGTATAAATTCCACGACCTGTTGGCCAAAATAAAAAAATTTGATCTGATGGGCTAAAAGCTATTTTTGTAGATTCTTTGCCTGGATATTTAAAAATTGTTTTTCAAGTTCGCAAAACCGCTGCTTCATGATTGCCACATGGGTATACATACTTTCAAAGGCTTGCTGGTGATCTCTTGATGCGATGGCCTCATACAAAATACCATGAATATCTTTATCATGCAGATAGGTCGTGTGATCATCTAGAACCTGTAAAAACTGCTGTAAAAACCCCATCATGCTTCGCATGAGAAGTGAAAAAAACGGATTCCCGCTTAATTCGCAAATCTGGTTATGAAACTCTACATCAAAACCGATGCGGTCTTTTACAGTCTTTGCTGTTTGACCTTTGAATACAAAATCACCCAGCTGTTTTAATTGAGATGGTGTTGCTTCAAGTGCAGCCATCCGGGCGGCTTCAGGCTCGATCAAAATCCGGACATCACACAGATGCTTAATAGACATGGAGCGCATAACGATTAAATCCGTCAGCAAGGTTGCCATACCCTGGGAATGGAGCAGATCACAAACAAAGGTGCCGCCGCTGCTGCCTCGTCTGGCCTCAAGATACCCCTGAGCCTTCAGCACCCCTAAAGCTTCCCTGACCAGTGCCCGGCCGACACCAAATTCCTTTGCAAGGGTTTCTTCTTTTGGCAGTGCATCCCCTGGGTGATAGTGTTGCAACAGTATATCCCGCTTGATCCTGGCAATGACCTCCTGAAACCGGGAGGGTTTACCCTTCCCTTTTTTGACGGTGCCTGCGGGTGATTTCATCTATTTATAATTCCTCAAAAGTTCTTGATTGCGGTAATAGGCACATGGAAAATAGAAAATCCCGGGCTCTTTTGATCTGTTTTATATTTCCACCTGCCGCACTCAAACTTTTACAAATTTACTATAGTTTTAACCATAGTATTTATTGGAAAACAATGCAATCCATTTTGCTATATCACTTATTTTATAGGCTTTTTCAGTCTTTTTAATTATGTATTACTTTTAAAGAAAAATGATGAGATTTTAATAAAAACATTCCATCTATCAGCTTAAAAAACAATACTTATTTAATAAAACAATACTTATTGTATCTAAATTGTTCCGACATATTGTGGAATATTATCTTAAATAAAACACAGTTATTGATGTGTGAATTCGAATCAAAACAAGCATTAACACATTGATTTTATTTATAAATCAAAAAACATACCCTATAGTATGTTTTTTATATTGACAGCAGTTGGCAAGATCTGATATTTAAAAGTATGACATTTAACCAATATGTATTAACCATAACATCATCCGGAAACAATGAATCACTTGTAGAGGGTGAAAATAAAGGAATTCACAGATGAATCCATTTAAACAGATGTGTTTAGACGATGCAGGGAAAACCAATATATTACAGGGAAATATTGCCTTTGCCCTAGGCTGTGTCAGAGCAGGTATCCACAGTGTAGATGGTTATCCCGGAACCCCAAGCACCGAAGTTCTGGATAAAGGACTGTCCAATGCCAGAGACCTGATTGATGCCAACTGGTCAGTCAATGAAGCTGTCAGCGCAGGTGTCGGCCATGGACATACTCTTGCCGGCTATGATTGTGTCGTCACCATGAAGATTCCAGGGCTGTTCCAGGCTGCTGATGTTGTTACCAGTGCATCCCAGTTCACAAATAAAAGAGGGGCATTAATCTATTATCTGGCCAGCGATTTCACACCCAACTCCACCCAGCATGTGATTGATCCGCGTTATTTACTCAAAAGTTGTTTTGTACCGGTGTTTGAACCCAGAAACCACCAGGAGATGCATGAAGCAGCCTTAGTTGCTGTTAAAATTGCAAGAGATTACAACACATCTGTTTTTATTCTTGCCAGCGGAACACTCTGCCATAGCGAAGGACTCATCTCCCTGATGGACAAAGAGAGCCGAAAACCTGTTGAAATGGGAGATCTACGGCAATACAACTGCCTGCCCAACCTTGCCAGACCCAGCTACAACAATATTCAGTCTGAAAGAATGCCAAAACTGCTGGAAATGGTTGAAGCTTCAGATTTAAACAAATGGATACGGGGCAGCGGCAAAAAAGGCATCATCACCCACGGGGTGAACACGCTGTTCGCCGAAGAGGTCAAAGCCTTGTTTGATAATGATATTGACATTCTTTCCCTTGGATTCACCAACCCGCTTCCAATCAAATTGATCAAAAAATTCTGTGACAGTATAACAGGCGACATCTTTGTCATTGAGGATGGTCATCGTTTTATTCAATCCGCCTGCCTTGAAGCGGGTCTCTTTGTCAAAGGCAAAAATGTTCACAGCGATATAACCGAATGGACCCCGGCACTTATTGCAGATTTAATGGGATATCCAATTGAAACCACAACACTAACCACAGCACCCGTTCCCCGTCCACCGTTAATTTGCGCCGGCTGCCCCTATGCATTGTTTGCAGAAGTAGTGAGCAAACTCAAACGCAGGGGGGCTCTGGAAGCAATTTTTGGGGATATCGGCTGTAACTCTTTGCTTTACTTTTTGCAGGCTCTTGACACAGGGGTTGCCATGGGTGCCAGTGAAAGCAAAAGAACAGGCTATGTGGCTTCCAAACCGGACGCTGCTTGCAGATGCATAAGTGTTATCGGGGATTCCACAGAATGTCATAGCGGCATGGATGCCACTCGAAATGCCATTTACAGAAATTCTCCCGGTGTCAAGGTGGTGTTGGATAACGAATGGACCGCCATGACAGGTGGGCAGAACTCTCCTGCATCTCCGGAAAATTTTCACGGACAAGCCAATAAATTTGATATGGTGGCATCACTTAAAGGTGAGGGTGCACCAGTGGTTGTAGTGGACGGTTATGACCGAAAAGCCATCCGATCGGCATTAAAAGATGCGCTAAAACAGGCAACAAAAGGAATATTCACCATTCTCGTTGTCAAGGGTGTCTGCATTCGCCGGGTTCCCAAAACCGATTTCGGTCAACAGGTCATTGTGGATAAACAAACATGTAAAGCCTGTGCCACATGCAATATCTGTTCAGGCCTGGACATGGATGAAAACAACATGCCCGCCTGGAATAACTTATGTTCGGGGTGCGTATCTAAAAATCCGGCATGCCTGCAAATGTGTCCCACAGGCTCCATTCGTGTTGCCCAGAAAGAAGATCTGCCCAAAAAAGAAAAACTAAGTTATACTCTGGAAGAAGCCCCCCAGACACTTGAATTACCTGCAATTAACCCCGACATCCTTCCGGAACGGCTTTCCCTTGCCATTCGAGGTGTTGGCGGTCAGGGCAACTTGTTTTTTGGTAAAGTTCTGGCCCAGATGGCCTTTTTAGCAGGCTATGGCCAAGAGAACATTGTCAAAGGGGAAACCCACGGAATGGCGCAGATGGGCGGCCCTGTTGTCAGTACATTTGGCTGCGGTAAAGTTTTCAGCCCGCAATTGACGCCGGGATCAGCCGATTGCCTTATTGTTATGGAAAAAAGTGAGGTGTTACGCCCGGGATTTTTAACAAGCCTTAAACCCGGTGGGAAAATTCTCAGCGCCGACACAAAAATGGTTCCCCAGGGACTGGCCCGGGATGCATATCCAAGTGACGACAGCATCAAAGAGGCTTTACAGGAATTTGATGTGATCCCGGTGGATATATTACAAATCGCATTAAAACTTGGCGATGCATCTGGTCGAAGCGCCAATGTGGTCATGCTTGGCGCACTGAGTGCACTTGATCAATTTAACCGGATTCCAAAAGAAATCTGGTTGCAGGCGCTGAAAAATGTCAGCCCGAAACCCGCCATCTGGAATATGAATTATGCGGCATTTAATGCCGGCATCGAGCTTGTTTAACTAATAAAAACAAGGAAGGTTAAGCGTGGATTTTCCAATTGAATTTAATAGTATTACCCAGTTGCTTACAACTGCTTTTGAACAGGGCCGGCACTTTCTTTATGAATATGAGGTCTATTCACTTTTGTCGCAATCCGGTGCGGAAACCCCGCCCCAGGTAAATTTCATACCCAGGGGGTCCCGTCCATCTGATGAAGCATTTAATGCCCTGCCAGGTGAAAAAGCCGTCCTGAAAATTATCTCCCCCTATATCATTCATAAGACAGAAGTCGGGGGAGTTCAAATTGTAAAAAAAGAACCCAATGCCATCCGCTCAGCCGTGCGGCGCATGTTCTATGAAGTACCCGAAAATTATGCAGCCTGGATTGAGCGCAATCCAGGTGCGGCTCCCGAACCCTATCAGGGACTATCCTCAGATGCGCTGATAGCTGCGGTCAGCCGGGATATTAAAGGCATTCTCCAGGTCCAGTTCATGCCGCCTGATTCAGATACATTTGGTAATGAATTGATAGTTGGCTTAAGGCATACCCGTGAATTTGGAACGATTATCAGTGCAGGCCTTGGTGGTACAGATACCGAATTATATGCCGAACGATTTCGTAAAGGCCAGGCCATTGTTGCAGCATCCGTTGAAATGAATGACGGCCAGACCTTTTTCCAATTATTTAAACAGACCATTTCCTACCGAAAATTAACCGGGTTGACACGGGGTCAGCGACGGATTGTCACGGATGAACAACTCATTGAATGTTTTGACTCTTTTATCCGTATGGGACAGTATTATTCACAGGCCAATCCGGATGCACCGTTTGTCCTTGAAGAACTGGAAATCAATCCCTTTACCTTTTGTGACTATTTGATGGTGCCCCTGGATGGCATGTGCCGTTTTGGCAAACCCGATACCATTCCAGTACGGCGTCCCGTGGAAAAAATCGACCATCTTCTGCACCCAAAAACCATTGGCATCATTGGTGTCTCTGCCACAAAAAAGAATTTTGGCAGAATCATTCTGGACAACATCCTGGCCGAAGGGTTCAGTAGAAAAAATACCATTATCTTCAGGGATGGTATGGATAAAATTGCCGGCATCCGGTGCCTGCCCAACCTTGAAGCCCTGAAAAAAGAAGAAAACAATAAACTGGATCTATTTATTGTCGCCATTGGTGCCGGCCATGTGCCGGATCTTGTGGATGAATTGATCCGACTGGATGCAGCCCACACCATCATGTTAATCCCCGGCGGTATGGGGGAAACCCTTGACAGCAAAGAGCGCGCCCGAAAAGTGATCGAAAAAATCGACCAGGCCCATGCCACGGAAAATGGCGGCCCTATCTTTTTAGGTGCAAACTGCATGGGGGTCATCT
>JAKIUJ010000239.1 GCA_021647625.1 Desulfobacula sp. | reverse complement strand
CTGTATTTTTGATTTTTTCGCATGGGGGCAAAGTTACGCCCAAGTCAATCAATCAGCAAGACGGGGTTGGTAGTGGGGATACGGTTATTAAGGTTTCTTGGATACGAAAGTCTAGAAAATAAAGAGACGAATTCAGGAATGACAGAAGATGAAATCTTAAATTATTTTGTAGAGTGTAAAACAAAATATGGGTTTGATATAGATACTATATATGTTATTGAAATCGCAACTCAATTAGGAATACTGGACAAAAGAGATGAAATGTACACTTTTGCACATCAAGCATACCAAGATTATTATCACGCACAAGAAGAAAAAGCAATTTTAGGAATATGAATGATATTTTAGCAAAAAAAGTTTCTGACAATAAATATCATCAAAGCCTTAAGTATTTATCTCATTTACTGAAAGGAGAAAAGAGAAATGCATTAATTCTTGACATTGCACAGATAGATATTTTTTTGGCTAGTCAATGTGTTATGTCTAGTGAAACTAATAAACATTTAGAGACCCAATTATCAGAAATTGCCTTTTTGTTTTCAAAAAGGACCTCCAAAGCCCGCGTTTTTAATTTATTTTTTGCATGGTGAATAGTCTTTGAAGTATCGATAATATCTTTAAGGCCGGGGTTCTCCTTAAATAATTGTTGCATGAGCCTGTATGCTTTTACATTGGGAAGTGTATGTTTCAATTCATTTAAAAAGGGCACAATATTGACTCTTTGCATCTTAAATTATTGTCAGAGAACAAAAGCGGAAGCTATCAGAAAACAAAACCAATGTCAAAAATAGTGAAAAAATGCTCATTTTGTAAGAATCGCTAACATCACTCACCCAATCCAACACAAACCACCATTTACAGGGAATCTTAAATTAACCTCCAAAGCATGAAAAATGGCACTTTTATATCCAGTCGGGGTTCTATAATGCGCCCTTCATCTGATCTATATTGGGTATTTTCACCCAGGTTTCTTTATCCATGTTGTTTCCCAAATAATTTGATAAACTGATCTTCATCTATTGTTTCAACACCAAGATCATGGGCTTTTTTCAATTTTGAACCTGCCTTTTCCCCCGCAATCAAAAGATCGGTCTTGGCACTGATACTGGATGTCACCCGGGCTCCGAGTGCCTGCAATCGTTTTTTTGCCTGGGTTCTTGGCATCTGATGCAATGTCCCGGTCAAAACGATCCGTTTGTCTTTAAAATAATTGTCACGCACATCCCAAGTGGCCGGCTGACCTGCTGATATTACAACCCCGGAGTCAAAAATCGCTTTAATCACTGACTGATGGTCCATATCTTTAAAAAAATCATAGACAGCCGCAGCTGTTTCAGCACCAATGCCGGTAATCTGCTCAAACTGATCTTTTGTGGCCTTCATAATATTATCCAAGGATACAAATTCTTGTGAAATAACAGTGGCCGCATGTTCACCTGTGTGCGAAATTCCCAATGCATATAAAAAGCGCTTTAAACTGACTTTTTTTGACGCATCAACAGCCGCAAGAAGATTATCCACTTTTTTTTGGGCCATCCGATCAAGATCTACCAGTTTTTTATATTCAAGATTAAACACATCAGCAAAAGAATTGATCAGGCCTTCATCCACAAGCTGGACCACTATTTTTTTGCCAAGACCGTCAATATCAAATGCTTTTTTTGATACAAAATGCCGGATACGCTCTTTTAGTTGGGCCCGGCAGGAAAGGTTTACACATCGATTGATGGTGGATCGGTCCAATTTTTCTTTAAGTATCTTGCCGTGACAGACCGGACAGGTCTCCGGCATCATAAATGAAGTTTCTATACCCGTTCGTTTTTCCTTAATCGTTTTCAGCACTTTTGGGATGACATCCCCGGAACGGATAATAACAACATGGTCTTTAATTCTAATATCTTTTCTTTTTATTTCATCTTCATTATGAAGGGTTGCACGGGAAACCATGACCCCGCCGATATTGACGGGTTCTAAAATGGCAACCGGTGTCAAGGTTCCTGTCCTTCCAACCTGGACAATAATATCATTAATAACAGTGGTTTCTTCGATGGCCGCAAATTTACAGGCAATGGCCCATCTGGGGCTTTTAATTGTATTCCCGAGTTCCTGCTGAAATCCCATATCATCCACCTTGATCACCATGCCGTCAATTTCATAGGGCAGGGTTTCGCGCATCTCTTCAAGGAATTGATACGCCTTTAACACTTGAGCAATGGATAACTTTCTTTGAATATGCTCATTTACCGGGAAGCCAAAATCCTTAAGCGCATCCAGCATATCGGCTTGTGAATTAAAAAATATTCCTTCAGCAAGCCCTGTTCCATATACAAAGATATTTAGGGGGCGGGATGCTGTTATTTTTGAATCCAGTTGCCGAAGGGATCCTGCTGCTGCATTTCTTGGATTGGCAAAAACATTCTCCCCATTTTTTTCCCGAATTCGGTTCAATTTGGCAAAATCAGCTCCTTTAATTATGATCTCGCCCCGAACCTCAAGGACCCTTGGGATTTTCCCTGTGGCATTCAGTTTTAACGGGACCGTTTTTATGGTTCTGACATTATCGGTGATCACCTCTCCTGTCTGCCCGTCACCCCTTGTAGTGGCCTGGACAAGGATGCCGTTTTCATATCGCAATTCAACCGCCACACCATCCAGTTTGGGTTCAACCGTATAAACCGGATCTTTTACAATTTGCTCTTTCCGATTTAAATTTTTTATAATCCTCTGGTGAAACTCTTGAACATCCGAATCATTAAATGCATTATCAAGGCTCAGCATGGGAACGGAGTGGACTGCCTGCTCAAACGAATCCAGGGCAGGTGCACCCACACGTTTTGTCGGTGAATCAGGGATTGAAAGTTCCGGATGCAGGGTTTCAATCTCTATCAAACGCTTGAGCATATAATCGTATTCAACATCGGATATCACAGGATCATCTAAAACATGATATCGAAAGCTATGATCGGTGAGTTCTTTTTGAAGTCTTTTGGCTTCTATTATTATTTTTTTTTCCATATTTTTTTTATACTGACAGTTCCCTGGCCAGATCCATTACACCATTGCAGGCAGTTTTTCTTGCTTTTTTAAATTGTTTTTTTCGAAATCCGGGATCCCAATCTTTGGAAGCAACACTGTCAGAGACAACCAGCAATGCGGTAATTGAGATATTTCGATATTGAGCCACTGAAAAAAGTGCTGAACACTCCATTTCAACGGCCGTTGCACCCAATGCCCGGAAATAGGATATTTTTTTTTGTGTTTCCCTGTATATTGCATCAGTGGTCCAGATATCAGATCTTTTAACCTCAAGCTCATTCGATTTGAATTGTCTGGCAAGAAGGTCTCCCAACGTTTGATCCGGATGGGAGCAGGGGAAGTCATCATCCATGTGACAATAATTTTGAGAGGTGCCTTCATCCACAATGGCCTTTTGGGGAACAATTAAATCACCCACAGAAAGATCATCAGTCACTGCCCCGCACCAGCCAAGCATAATCACTTTTTCAACCCCCCTGGCAATCAATGATTCAAGAACCATGGCTGCATATGGAGCCCCGATAAAAGGGCCTGCAATGCAAATACCCTTATCACGGCCGTGGGACGTGATAAGGGTACTTAAAAAAAAAGGCTGAATTTCAGGTTTGGACACATTTGATCTTATCAGCCGCAAATCGGGTTCACAGCTGACCATGATGGCAACCGGACCGATTTGGGGAGCCTTTCCGGCTCCTAAAGGCGGAACTATGGATTCATTATTCAGGTCCGACCATGTCGGATAACTCATCCTTTACCTCATCAATAATTTCATACAACCAGGTGATATCTTCAATGGAAAGTCTGCCGGCCTTTGAAGGCGCCCTGTCTGACCCGTCTTTCTTTTTTAAAATCCTGGGTCCAAGCTGAACCTTAGGCTCCCCTTCTCCATATTGATGAATTGAAATGAGGAGTCCTGTTTCCTCATTTTTCCACTCTTTTAACTTTTTATCCAATTCAGGATCATATCCAGCCATAAACTTACCTCCGTTTAAAAAACCAATTCTTATAAAATCTATATCTTTGAAAAATCCGCAATATTTTTGAACAGCCCCGACACTGATGCGAGAAGTGCAATCCTGTTTTGCCTGATTTTTTCATCCTCTGCCATGACCATTACATCATCAAAAAAGGTATCCACCCGGGATCGTAGTGTAGCCATGTGCGAAAGTGCTTTATCATAATTTTGATCTTGAATCAAACGTTCAACCATTCTTTGAACATCAGTGACGGCGTTGTACAACTCTTTTTCGCTTGTACCTTCAAACAAAGCACCATCCACCTTCATGTCCGATGCCATGCCTGCTTTTTTAATGATATTTTCGACCCGCTTGAAGGTCACAGCAAGGGGTTCGAAATCTGGTTGTTGTCTTAATGTATCAAGCGCTTTCACCCTTGCCACAACATCCGGTATCTGATCAAAAGATGCCCATAAAGCCGAATTAACAGCTTCCTTGGAAAAACCGGCATCCATTAAAATATTGACCATTCTATTTTTAAGGAATGCCGTAATTTTTGATGCTGTTTCATCTTTTTTGCCTGCATCTGACATAAAGGGTTCAAGACCTTTATAAATCATAGCACCCAAAGACAGGTTTAAACCTTCTTCCATCATTATTTGAATAATACCGATCCCCTGACGTCTTAACGCATACGGATCAGCACCGCCCGTTGGGATTAATTCAACACTGAAACATCCACAAATGGTATCCAGTTTGTCTGCAATGGCCACTATACAGGCCGTGGGATTTTCCGGCAGTCCCCCCCCGGAATACACAGGTCTGTAATGCTGTTCTATGGCATGGGCCACATCCTTATTTTCACCGGCCTTTAAGGCATAGACTCTGCCTATAACGCCCTGAAGCTTGGTAAACTCAATCACCACCTGGCTGACAAGATCGGCCTTACAAATCTGCGCTGCCCTTTTTACCTGTTCCACCAGAGCCTCTTTATCTGAATAAGCAGATTCATTTGCAAGATAGACCGCGAGTTTCTTGAATCGGATCGTTTTTTCATATACAGAACCCAGTTTTTCATGGAAGGTAACATTTTTTAATTTATCCGCAAATGCATCCAATGAGGATTGCAGATCTACCTCATAAAAAAACTTAGCGTCAGAGAGACGGGCTCTTAATACCTTTTCATGCCCCCTGGCCACAAGGTCCATATTTTTAGCTTTTGTGTTGTTTACTGCGATAAACAAAGGTTTAAGGTTGTTGTTTTCATCCACTAATGCAAAATACTTTTGATGTTCTCTCATGGCTGTGATCAGAACCTCATCAGGTACTTCAAGGAATTCTTCATCAAAAGAGCCTACAACCGGAAAAGGAGATTCAACAAGATTGGTTACAATATCAAGCAGTTCATCATCCTTAAGAATCTGTGAATTATTTTTTTTGGCACAGGCTTCAATCGACGCTACCAACAATGCTTTTCTTTTTTCGATTTCAGGAATCACACCTGTTTT
>JAKIUJ010000238.1 GCA_021647625.1 Desulfobacula sp. | reverse complement strand
GCTTCAAATCTTTTTCCAAATCCGAAGGATTTGCAACACCCGTGGACTCCACTATCAATACATCAGGTTTGAGTTTATGGGCAATTTCACTCAAGGCGCGTATGAAATCGATTTTAACACATACACAAAAAATAGACCCTTTGCTGATTTCAAGAATATCCAGTTCATCTCCTTCAACCAGTGTTCCGTCTAAACCGATTTCACCAAACTCATTCATCAGGATCATGAGTTTCTGATCTTTTGGAAATGCCTTAACAATTCGATTAAGAAAAGTGGTTTTACCGCTTCCAAGAAACCCTGTGATCAGGATAACATTTGTAATTGAGCTCATAATTGATGTGTGCTCCTTGTGGATTGTTGCTATATACCCTCTTTTTTCGTCTTCAGTATTTCAACAATACGATCCTCACTTAAAACCTGACCGGATGAAATCAATTCACCCTCGATCACCAGACCAGGAGTGGTGAAGACACCCATTTTGGCAAAATAATCTATATCATTTGATTTTTCCAGCCGGACGGTTTTGCTTAGACCGGTTTTATCTAATGCACCGGCCACATTGCTATAGAGTGTATCACAGCTCTTACAACCTGTTCCAAGAATTTCAATTTTCATTATTTACCTCCTTAACTATGGCATTTTTTGATTTTTTTCCTGATACCGCCTACGTATTTCCCGACCAAGATCTTCCTGACCCGGAATAATGGAAGAATAAACGACCGCCCCATCCATAGCTATGCTGGGAAGGGATTTAGCGCCAATTTCCTTGAATCGTTTTACGCCTTCAAGGGTTCTCAAATCCCATTTGTAAACTGTCATCATTTTTTGATAATTTTCCGGTAAAACCTTTACCGATTCAGCCATATAGACACAGGCTGTTCATTGGTGAAAATCGGTCAGCAGCACATCTACAACTATTTTTTTCATTATTTTAAAACTCCTTAACCCGGATATTATTCAGAGAATCGTTTAGTTCCTGTACACCAGAAACTCGACCACCCGGGTCATGTATACACATGGAATTGAGTGTTCCCCTTCATGAAGAATTTCAAGATTCATTTTTCTGGCCTAACATTTCATGAATCGCCGCTTCTAATTCATGCCTGGGCGGAATGGCATCAAAAAAAAGTTCTTCATTAATAAAAAGAGAAGGGATAGGAGCAATCCGCTGATGTTTATACACACCATCCTCCCCAAAAAGTAAAACAGACAGATCAAGGAATCTTTTTTTCCCGAATGACGTCTTCATATCCACCCGGTGATAATCTACAACATCAGAAAAACAAGGCACGACTTCCTTGACGGCTTCATCCATATAAAAACAGGGAAGGCAGGAATCTGCTTTGTACATGACTTCAATGTTTAACTTCTTTAAGGGTTCCATAATCCTCTGATATAGTTTTGTAAAATTTTATATGAAATAATCTTCAAAGTCAGTCTGATATTTCTGGTTTTTGCGCAATTGCTTGCAGGCAAAGCTGCGCATGACCATTAATATATAATATTCCAGGCAAGGAATCAGATCCGGTCAGATCCAATTCCTTGCTCTTTTTAACTATCAGATCGTGTACTTTGTCCACAACCTGCCTTTTTCAAATTTTCAGTAATTTTATCAAACTGAAATCCTGTTTCCCTTGCAGCTTCCAGTTTCTCTGCAACTGCTGGAGTCTTAGCCCTTTTGACCATTTCATCAATCAATTCTTCATATTGGGGAATAATGCTTGGAAAAACAATATCACCTTCGATGGCAATTGATGGCAGAACTTTACCCTTTAATTCCATAAATTTACCAATACCTGTCTTATTTTTAATGGACCATTCCTTATATTCGATAAGTTCCTGCACCTCAGCCGGCATTGCTGCCATGGACTCCATCATATATCCACATGCTGCACATTGGACACTGTCGAGAGTTAATACATCAACTACTATTTTATCTTCAGCCATGTGTCTCCCTCCTTTTGGGTTTAGTTATCTTCAGGATATCTGGAGAAGGTTTCTTCAAACCAGGCTTTTGCTTCGTAGGCCTGCATCATATGTTCCACCGGAACATCGTATGGCAGATCTCAGCCAGGGGAGAAAGTGTAACCATGGGAGCCACCTGCCGCAAGACTGACAATGGCGTCTTCCCTGGGAGATATCAGGCCAAGACTCAGAGAAAGTGTAAGTTTCAGGTTTCCACCGAAACCTAAACCATACTCTCTAGCCTTATCTCTGATAAAATTCATATTCAATTGTTCATCAACAGCAAACCCGTGAGTACCCAGTTTGCATACCTCATCCATAACCTTGGTACAATCACCGCAAATAAAGAAAGAAGAGGTCAAGTTGGCATTATGAATCGCTTTAATCGCCGGCTGACAATGAGGTGTAACAAATTCACGGAAGGTGGTATCTCTGATCTGGGATGCAACAGGGTCAACCAGTGCTATGATCTCACAGCCCATTTCCGCATAAAACCCGACAGCAGCCTCACATACCATGCCTGCATACTCAAGAACTGCCTGGGCGAATTCAGGATTTTTATAGACATCCGTGAAAATACGAACACCAGCAAGATGAGAGGCCAGTGTCAACGGGCCGCACACAAGCCCCATCATGGCGCAATCCAGATCATCAAGCTGGGGTTTAGCTAACTTTGCTGCTTCAAATATTGTGGGCCAACGTCCGTCATTCTTAGTCGGAATCGTTAACCCGGCCTCTTCAGGTGTTTTTTCCGAACATGGATGAGTCGCGACAGAAGGCACATTATCCTCCCACCATTTCAATTCGCATCCAACCGAACTTGCTTCTACTGAAAGATCAAACAATAGTGGAATTCCATCTGCCTTGTATTGTTTGGCAGTATGAACAATCCCTTTTGCCATCAATTCAGGACTTTTCAGAAAATCATCGGCTTTCTCATTGATGAGAAACGCGCAATGAACACCTGAATAAGGAACCCAGGGAGCTGACGCAGTTCGCTTACCTCTGTAAGCATCAATCAACATCTGTTTTGACATACTTGTTGCCTCCTCATTGTTCTGGTTACTGATTAACTTATATAAAATGACTATGGTTCATATAAAGGCATAGTACAATCAGAACAAGGGAGTAAATAGTCCGGAAGTCTATTTTTCATCACAAAACAGATGATTTTAATTAAATAAAAGTTTAGGAACGGGAATTAAATTAGTTCTCCATAATTAACAGATGTTTTTGTCGTCTTCAAGGCACGAGGAGGAAGCTAAACTAGCTATGTGCCCTACGAGAAACGCAGAAGACGGCGAAAAAAGCAATAATTATGGGTAAGTTATTTAATGTACGTTCCTTAATGCCGACAATATCTAACAGCCTGCAAATTTCCTGCTGTGTTCAATGGGAGCGTTCCCGCGTTTTTTCATCGAAAGTATGCGATCAATCTCCAAAGAAATTACCGATTCCATCTTATTTTTGTTATCTTGTGCCCCATTTTTTTCCGCTTTTAGAAGAAGAGAAAAAAACAACTCTATAAGATAGGCGTTGATCCGGAAAAACACTTCATTATACCTGTTTTTCCAAAAAACAGGAGAGCTTTTGTCAGACATGCTTCTTAATACGGTATGACAGGCAAACACCACGAGTTCGCAGATCCATTTCACACCGGGATCCGCAAACAGGACCTCTCCTTCAAACCCGAAAAGACCGCTTTTTTCCAGCCGACCCTGATTTTCAAATAATTGGTATCCAGAGGTTCCACCAAGGACGATCTGGCAGTGGCACAACAGGTTGGCTGTTCCGGCAAGACGGTCAAGAAGATTATTTTTCATTAAAAAATTAATATTATCTCTCAAATCAGCAACACTGCTGTCAGGTACAAACATGAGAAAACCGATTTCCGGTTCAATACCGTATTTTCGGCACAGCTTGATTGCATCGCAGGACAGTGCCGGATCTGAACTTTTATTGATCGACTCCAACACCCGATCTGACCCACTCTCAACACCCATAAGAAGTGAGTTGAACCCGGAAGCCACCAAACTTTGAAGTATTTCGTCATCTAAATCCTGGGGTCGCGTTTCCATGCCAAAGGCTATATCCATGGGTCTCATGAGTTCCATAAGTTTCAGGATTCTTTTTTTCCCGGCCTTTCCCGGCCCAATAAAATTGGGATCAACAAAATAAAATTCTTTAGCTCCCTGACCAACCAGTTCTGCCATTTCTTCGACAATATTTTCAGGAGATCTTCCTCGCCAGAGAGCGCCCTGGTTATAGAACGAAGGGACCGTACAAAAACTGCAATGGTTGTAACATCCACGGCTTGCAAGGATCGTGACCGTACCCTGAAAAGAAACCCGTTTTGGAAAGGTAAAACAGTCCGGGTCCTTTTTTGGCGGTCTTAGTTTGTTTTCAGTATTTTGAAGACAAGATTTTAGTGCAAGGCCCAAAATACTCTCAATGCTTGCTTCCTTATCCAGCGCGGATGCAAGTTCTTTTAGTGTATGCTCAAATTCTCCTACTGCAATTGAATCTACTACATCAAAGGCCTTAAAAATTTGCCGGTACATGAGGGTTGGGAAAAAGCCAAACAGATTAATATGGCCGGAAAAACCATTATTCTTTAATTGGGCCAAAAACTCAAAAAACCGGGGAGTGTGCTCCCAGAAATACACTGAATTGACACATAACAGATCCGGTTCAAGCATACCAAGCTTATGTAAAGTATTTTCAAATGTGCATCCTGCAAAACTATCATCTGCAAAAAAGGTATCAAAGCCTGCATTCTCCAGCGAAGACGCAGCGTATCCTCCCATAAGGCAGGACCACAATGGTGTATTTGCGATATCATTAAATCGTTTTTCAGATGCAATTCTCGGATGTTCAAGCACACAGATCTTCACAATTTCCCCCTCTTTATTCCCAACCTTGAAAATACCCCTGCCGTATGGCACCTGGCCTCGAACTCATGTATAACATGAGTGTTTTTTTTTGGATTATGATATATCGGATACAGCAAATCGGTATCCGGAGAAAGCGTTCCGGATTTAATTAGTTTTTTTGTTATGGGTGCTCCGGGATACAACCTTACATGATTAAAGATTACCGCACCAAGATTACCGCAGGCAGCATGTATATCCAGGATTGCATCGAGCATATCTCCGGCCTCTTTGATGTGATCACAGGTTTCGCCCGGAAGATTCAAAAGAAAATGACACATGGTCAGTATACCGGTTTGAACAGTCAGCCTTGAGGCATCAAGAATTGTTTCTTTAGTCATTCCCTTATTGAGCAGTTTCAAACCATAATCCGTGAGTGCATCTCCGGAAAAATAAATGGCCGCAAGCCCGGCTTTCTGAGCCAGTTCTATTGTGTTTACGCTAAGAGAATCTTCCCTGAAAAAACCTGTCCATCCGGCTGTCATATTCCGTAAGACCAATTCACGGCAGACCTGTTCAAAATGGTCTAAAGGCCGATTCACTACAGGATCAGTGAAATGGAAAAGCTCAATTTCGTATTCCTTGTTCAAAATTTCCATTTCATCCACAATGTCCACAGGATTTCTAAGCC
>JAKIUJ010000237.1 GCA_021647625.1 Desulfobacula sp. | reverse complement strand
CTGAATGCGGTGCCTGGGATACTCTTATTGAAGAGCGGCTGGTGTCAGGCAGTTCAAATAAAAGAAAAGAGTCCTTTTTTCCAGAACCGGTTCCCATAGGCTCCGTCTCAGTGTCTGAAACAGATCGGATAAAAACCGGATTAGCAGAATTTGACCGGGTACTTGGCGGTGGTATTGTGGATGGCTCTTTGGTCCTGATCGGAGGAGATCCTGGTATTGGCAAATCCACATTGATGCTTCAGGTATTGGCCCGTATGGCAGATGCCGGTAAAAAGTGTCTCTATGTGTCTGGTGAAGAGTCGATTCGTCAGCTGTCCATGCGTGGCAAAAGGCTGGATACCAGAGGGGATGACATGTTTGTTGTTTCTGAAACCGATCTGGATACCATTCTTGGGCTGGTTGCAAAATCAAAATATGATGCCCTGGTGATTGATTCCATTCAAACTGTTTTTCATCCTGATATATCTTCTACACCGGGCAGTGTCACCCAGATCCGGGAAGCTGCCATGCAGTTTATGAAACTTGCAAAATCCACAGGGATTCCAATTTTTCTGGTGGGGCATGTAACAAAGGTGGGTGCCATTGCAGGCCCGAGAATTATGGAACATATGGTGGATACCGTCCTCTATTTTGAAGGGGATAAAAGTCATGTGTTCAGAATCTTGCGGGCAGTAAAAAACAGGTTTGGCTCAACCAATGAGATCGGTGTGTTTGAGATGAACGAAAGAGGCCTCACCCAGGTGCCAAACCCTTCTGCCGTATTTTTATCGGAAAGGTCGGCTATTGCACCAGGATCGGTTGTCACCTCCTGTATGGAAGGGTCCCGGCCTATTCTGATTGAAATTCAGGGGCTTGCATCAAGCTCTGGTTTAGGTACTCCCCGGCGGACTGTTTTAGGCCTTGATAGTCACAGGGTGGCCTTGATTGTAGCGGTAATGGAAAAAAGACTGGGCATGAACCTTTCCGGACTCGATATCTTTATGAATGTCACCGGCGGTGTAAAAGTTGTTGAACCGGCAATCGATCTTGCCATTGCATCGGCTCTTGCGTCCAGTTTTTTAGATAAACCCATTGATAAACATACTCTTTTGATCGGTGAGATCGGTTTGACCGGTGAAATTCGGGCCGTGGGACATGTCCAGGCAAGGATAAAGGAAGCCGCAAAGATGGGTTTCACAAAATGTCTTGTGCCAACCACCAGTATCAAGCAATTATCTAAAATTAAGGGAATGACCATTGAAAGCATCAGTTTTTTAAAAGATGCCATTGAGGTCCTGTTTTAATGCCTGCTAAAAAAAATATTAAAAAATTTCAAAAAAAGCATAAGAAAACCAATACCAACCAATGGGAAGATCATCTGACCCGAAGGGCAAGAACTGAAGGATATCCCGCCAGATCCATTTATAAACTGGAAGAAATTCAGAACAAATTTCGTGTTATAAAAAAAAATAATACAGTATTGGATTTGGGGTGTGCACCTGGATCATGGATGTTATACGCCTCCAGGCTGGTGGGAGAGGGCGGCAGGGTGCTTGGGATTGATCTAAAGGCCATTGATATCAAATTGCCTGAAAATGTCGTTTCCATTAAAGACAATATTCTTAATATGGGCAATGGGGACTTTTTGTCAGATGCCAGGGGGCTGGATGTATTGCTCAGTGATATGGCACCTGCTACAACCGGCAGAAAGGATGTGGATGCATTGCGGTCTTTTGACCTTTGCCGGATGGCGCTGAGTGTAGCGGATCAACATTTAAAGGCAAATGGTAATTTTATTTGTAAAATTTTTCAGGGCAATGACTTTAATGCTTTTCAAAAAAATGTTAAATCCAAATTTAAGGAATGTAAAATATTTAAACCGGAAAGTTGCAGAAAACAAAGTAAAGAAATATATATTATAGCAAAAGGCAAGAGGTAAGGAGGAAAAAAAATGTCAGGACATAGTAAGTGGTCGACAATTAAACATAAGAAGGGTGCCACAGACGCTAAAAGGGGTAAGCTGTTTACCAAATTAATAAAGGAAATTACCATTGCTGCCCGGATGGGCGGAGGTGATCCCGAAGCAAATCCAAGGCTGAGGCATGCATTGGCAACAGCCAGATCCCAAAATATGCCCAAGGACACTTCTGTAAGAGCAATTAAAAAAGGAACCGGTGAACTTGAAGGTGTCAATTACGAGGAGATCCTCTATGAGGGATACGGCCCCGGCGGTGTTGCTGTTCTGGTAGAATGTTTAACAGACAATAAAAACAGAACCATTGCAGAGGTAAGGCATGCATTTGGTAAAGCCGGTGGAAATGTCGGGACGGATGGGTGTGTTGCATGGATGTTTGACAAAAAGGGATTGATCATCGTCAGCAAAGAACATTCAGATGAAGATACGCTGATGGAGATTGCTTTAGACGCAGGAGCTGAGGATATAAAAGAAGAATCAGGCGTGTTTGAAATCATTACGGAGCCTTTGGGGTTTGATGCGGTAAAAGATGCTGTTGATGCGGCCCAAATCAAAGTAGAATTAGCTGAAATTACTATGATTCCCCAGAATATGACAAAACTTGAAGGCAAAGAAGCCGAACAGATGATACGTTTCATGGATGTTTTGGATGATTGTGATGATGTCCAAAAATTTTATTCCAATGCCGATATACCGGATGAAGTGTTTGATGCTATGTAAGATCTGCAATTTTATAACAAAAACAGATCAGGAGCCTTGAATCTTAAGGCTCCTGATTTATTTTGTACTAATAGAGCATATAATGAAAACGTTAAATGTAACAGGCAGGGAATCTAAATGGCGATAGATCTATCAAAGCTTAAAAACTCAAAAGAATTTTTAAAGATCCTTTTCGACAATTTAGATACGGCTATATTTATTGCAGATAAAAATCTTAAAATATATCAATTTAACGATAGTTTTTTAACCCTTTTCAATCCTGTTAACTCTGATGTTTCAAATATCACTTTTGGATCTGCAAGTGGGTGTATCAATGCTGTTAAAGAGAATAAACCATGTGGCGAAACTTCAGTTTGCAATAATTGTATTTTAGGGCAATCCCTTAAAAAGTGTTTTTTTAGTAAAACACCGATTGAAAAAAAGTCTCTGGAACGTATTTTCTATATTAAGGGCAAGCCTGAAAAAAAATATCTTGAATTTACAGCTCGCCTCATTAACTATCTTGATCGTCAGCTGCTATTGATTTTTGTTTATGATGTTACCCGGATTGAACAAGCAAAGCGAATACTGAAAATCAAGCAGGAGCAAATTAATATAGACCTTGAAAAAGCGGCTGATATTCAAAGAAGTCTTTTGCCGGCAAAGCGCCCTCAAATTCCGTTTATTGACGTTGACTGGTTCTTTGAGCCCAGCCACAAGGTTGGGGGTGACGTTTTTCATATTTACAGGGAAAACGATGTCTATACCAGCTGCTATATGCTGGATGTAAGCGGACATGGTATTTCTGCTGCATTGGTGGCGGTAATGGTAAAACAATTTATTGATCATCTGCATATAGAGGGACTGAAGAAAGGAAGGCCGTTTCAGCCTGAAACAATACTGCAGATGCTTGAAGTTCAATTCCCATTTGAACGATTTGATTGTTATTTTACAATCGTTTGCGTGTTACTGAATGTGAAAACCGGACATATGGTCTATGGGGGGGCAGGCCATGTACCACCGGTGATTGTAGGACGAGAAGACAGGTTTGAACTGCTCGACCGGAACGGGACAATCATTGGCATTGGAAATAATGAAACCCTTACACAGCATGAAGCACAATTGAAAATCGGAGATAAACTGATCATCTATACCGATGGCCTGGTTGATTATTTTGGAAAAAGAGGATCTGCATCAAATACGCAAGACTTCTATAAAGGGTTGCAGGGCTTGAGAAATGAGTCGGCAGGACGATTGGTGGATAAAATTATCGCCCAGAGAATCCAAAAGGGAAATCAAATTGCCCAGGATGACATTAGCCTGCTTGTAATCGAATATGTCGGCATATAGTGTTTGAACGACTCTAAGGGCCGTCCAAACACAGGGTTTTCGGTCAGGCACGAATTACAGGTCGATCATTTTTTGTACAGCACCCAGAGCATCTTTTCTGATTTCTTCAGGAACCTTTACCTGGCCTGTTAAGTTTTCAAGGCTTGAGGCCAGATCTTCAAGTGTGATTTTTTTCATATCTTCACAATACATTTTTTCTGATGCAGGATAAAATTTTTTATCCGGATACGCATTGGAGATGGGGTAGAGCAGTCCGACTTCCGTACCGAGAATAAAGGCTGTATGATTGGATTTTCCTGCAAATGCAATCATCCCGGAAGTTGACTGAATGCTGTCGGCAAGTTCTAAAACCTGTGGGGGGCATTCTGGATGGGCAATGAAAAGAGCATCCGGATGGTCTGTCTTTGCTTTTTTTACATCCAAAGCGGTTAAGGTGTTATGAAACGGGCAATGACCATCCCATAAATAAATTTTTTTTGATGTGTGTGCCGCAGCGTACCGGGCCAGATTTTTGTCCGGAGTCATTAAGACTTCATCGGCATCAAGAGAATTTACAACTTTTATTACATTTGCAGAGGTGCAACAGATATCGGAAACCGCTTTAACAGCGGCAGTTGAGTTGACATAAGTGATCACAGGGATATTGCCAAGCTCTTTTTTTCGTTTCTTTAATGCATGGGGTTCTACCATGTCGGCCATGGGGCATCCGGCATCTGAGCGGGGTAAAATTACCGTTTTTTCAGGGGAGAGTATGGATGCGGTTTCCGCCATGAAATGAACACCGCAAAAGACAATGACATCCGCTTGAGTTTTCGAGGCCTTAATGCTTAGTTCAAGCGAATCTCCACAAAGATCAGATACATCCTGAATTTCAGGGGGTTGGTAATTATGTGCAAGAATAATGGCATTTTTTTCTTTGGCGAGTTGTCTTATTTTTTCGATCATTTTGTTTACCTTTAATTTAGTCCGTCTTTTATAATGATTGCATCATCCGGGATTTTAAATTCATATACCTCCGGATTAATATTTTTAAACCGGGTATTGGTGAATTTAATCCGGGTTGTTTCATCGGTAAATGGTGAGTGGGTAACGACCTGTACAATTTCATGGGTCTTTTTTGAAATCTGAATTTGAATCGAAGAAATATTGGCATTCACTTTTTTTGATGTCAAATCAAGCCAGGTGTGTTCATTTGTTTCCTGTTTGATACGAATATCAAAATTTTTTCGGATCATGGCAATATCTGATAAAAAGGCACCGCCTGCTCCGGATTGAAGAAATAGTGCCGCATCCCCCAATTGTACCTGGTTCAATTTTGTATGGAACATCCAGAGCGTTTTTCCATTGGTGATAAACAAAATAGATTCAGGAGATTGATATTCCCAGCGCATTTTTCCCGGATAACTAAACAAAGCCATTCCAAAAGCCTTATCCGTGATATCAAGGGCTTCAAGTCTTGTCGTTTGCTCAAATTGTGTTTCAAAACTGCTGTTGGCGTATTTTTTTTCAATGGTCAAAAGGATGTCTTCTTTTTTTGCTGTCTGATC
>JAKIUJ010000236.1 GCA_021647625.1 Desulfobacula sp. | reverse complement strand
TGGTGGATCAGTACGGCATGGACAACCTTGAGGTTGGCAGCCTGATCTCCTGGGCCATGGAGCTGTATGAAGAAGGGATTATTACAGCCAAGGATACCGACGGTCTTGATTTGCGATTCGGCAATGATGATGCTGTTATGGAAATGATAGAACGTATTTGCTACAGAAAAGGCAAAGTAGCGGATGCCCTTGCCAACGGTGGTATTCCAGCATCCAAAACCTTTGGAAAAAATGCATTTGATTTTTTAATCCAGGTCAAGGGCATGAGCAATCTTCATTCAGATGAAAGAGCGACCCCCGGGCTTGCTCTAAATATTGCAACAGCTTCCAGAGGTTCAGACCATCTTCGAAGCCGCCCGGCCATTGATCTTTATCATCTGCCCGAAAAAGTATTGCATAAAATTTACGGCAGTCCCATTGCCTATGACGGCAAATTAAGCTCTGAGCACACAGAATATGTAGGCAAACCCTGGCAGGTCTTCTGGCAGGAAAACTGCTACATGGCTGTGGATTGTTTAGGAATTTGTAAATATCATACCACCTTCCTTGGTGCCACCCTGCCCAACTTTGAAGACTGGCCCAAAGTACTTTATTACAACACAGGTCTTGAATATACCCCGGAAGAGATCTGGGAAGTTTCAGAGCGATGTAACATGATAGAAAGACTGTTTAACTTAAGAGAAGGGTTAACACGCGATGACCTTGAAAAAGGGGACATGCTCAATCATCGCTATTTTGATGAGCCCTGCAAACGGGGTGCACCGGATGTTGTCGGCCTTAAGATCGACAAGCCCAAATTTATCAGGATGATCGATGAATTTTATGTTCACAAGGGTCTTGATAAAAAAGGCAATCCAAAACCTGAAACCCTGAAACGGCTGGGTCTTGAAAAAGAACCCTCCCATCTCTTGTAAACAGCTGCTTTATTGGATTTTTTCTCCAATTGCCCACAGTAAATCATGAAAGTCTGTGTTGACGTTTGAAAGAGCTTTCAAATAAAGGAATTTGATCATGGTAACAAAAAATTTGGAAACAAAAGATAAAGTGTTGATGATCGACGCTGAAAAATGCACGGGTTGCAGACTGTGTGAACTGGTATGCGCTGTCAAGCATGACGGCGCATCCAATCCCAGCCGAAGCCGTATCCGTGTTATGAAATGGGAAATGGACGGTGTCTATATCCCCATGGCCTGCCGGCAGTGCCAAAAAGCTCCCTGCATGGAAGTATGTCCAGCATCTGCCATTTCACGAAATGATGATCTGAACAAAATTGAAGTGGATCAGAACAAATGTATTGGATGCCGAAGCTGCGTTGCCATCTGTCCCTTTGGTGCAATGGGGTTTAATTCCATCGACCGAAAGGTATTTAAATGCGATGTCTGCGATGGCGATCCCCAATGTGTCAGATTTTGTGAAGTCCAGGCAGTACAATACCTAAATGCCGATGATGTGGCTATCTTAAAAAAACAGGATGCCGCTGCAAAACTGTACGCAAAAAGTGTCAAAGTGGCCCTGAAAAGTGCATAACGCGTATAACATTTGAGATAACTCGATATTACCATTTCCGGATGCACCGACTGGTTTGCCGGTCCTGTTTAAAATCGAAAAACACTAAGGAACGGGAATTAAATTAAGTGCCCATAATTAGCAGAAGTTTTTGTCGCAAGGCGCGAGGAGGAAGCTAAACTAGCTATGTGCCCAACGAGAAACGCAGAAGACGGCGAAAAAAGCAATAATTATGGGTAAGTTATTTAATGTACGTTCCTAAGGGGCTCACTCAAAAATAACTTTACATTTTGAGTGAGCCCTAAAGGAATTAATATCAAATCAAATCAAAGCCTCTATGATGCTATCCTCTTTGACCTTGAAGGCACCCTTGTGGATTTCCAATGGAATCTGAAAGATGCTGAGAAAGAAATCCGCGCAGAACTGTCAGGTGTTGGTATTGATATAGAACAATACGGCCCAAACCCTGACTATGCCAAATTGTTCAACACCACGCGGGATATCACAAAAGACTGGAATCCAAAAATTGCCAGGCAATTGTTCAACCGCCTGGATCTTATCTATGACACCTATGACCGGGATGCATTAAGCCGCTGGCAACCGTATCCCGATACCAAAGAAGCCTTAAAGATACTCTCCCAAAAAGGCCATCGAATGGGCATTGTCAGCAATTGCGGTACAATTGCCGTTTCTTGTGTGCTCAAAAAATTCAACCTTTCATCATATTTTGAGCTCATTCTTTCCCGTAACGATGTAGTTTGTATAAAACCCGACCCCAGCGGCCTCATAAAGGCTGCTGAACATCTCAGCCTTCCTTTCCATAAAATTCTTTTTGTGGGTGATTCTCTTAACGATATCATCCCTGCCAACAAGATTGATATGCCGTCCTGCTTTCTTTTGGGCGGTGAAAGCCGTGTTACCTGTGAAAATCATCACCATGCAACCTTCGAAATTTCCCGCCTTTTGGATCTCACGTTACCCTGAAAAAAAACATAATAGTCACAATTAAAACGATAATCATACCCGTTTCAAAAACGGCTGGGGTGTTTGAATTAAAAACGAATTTTCTTGACAAAAACACATCTTCTATTTATAGAATAGTTATTCTAAATTTGAAATGAAGATGGAGATTTTATGGGAAAACCAACCAGAAAAGAACGGGATGACTTAAGAAAACGTAATGAAATTCTTGAAACAGCTCTTGAGATATTCGCCGCAAACGGGTTTCACAGTACGACCATGGCACTTATCAGTAAAGCATCTCAATACCCTCTCGGCACCATATATAAATATTTTTCTGGAAAAAAACAGATGTATCATGACCTTGTGATCAACAGGGTGCGTGATTTGGGGCAGATATTGTTTGAGATCAGCCAAAGCAAAGGAATGGGGGTATGCGACAAACTCAAAGCCGCTTTACTCGCCCAATCTGATTTCTACAAGGCCAATAAGGATGTGGCCCGCATTTATATTTCAGAGAGAAATAATATTGACGCAGTGAATATGCCCAAACTTAACGAAAAAGTGAATAAACTGCATGAAAAAATGGTGAGTCTTTTCGAGGATATATTTGAACAAGGTATAACACAGGGTGAATTCAAACCCTATCCTTCGCGGGATATGGCCATCCTGTTCAGTGATATCGTTCACTCTGCTGCATGGGCATCCTTGTTTTACAATGAAGATAAAACTCGTATGAATGAACGGCTTTCATTAATTTTTGACATGTTCACCAACGGAATAATAAAATAATAGAGGCTCTTGCAGATAAAATATATCATGGCTTTATCCCACCATATATTGCATTGTAACAATAATGACCTGCTGTATATAGTGAGCAAGAGCCATTCACCGGTATTTTTGCAAAAGGCTCAATATAATGGAGAAATTTAAAAATGGCTCAATCAATTGCGGACAGGCGTGACCAGGAGTTTGTATTACATGAGATGCTTGATGCTTCAACTCTGGCAAACCATGAATTATTCGAAGACTTTAACAAAAAAACAATGGATATGGTTCTATCCGAAGCCAGAAATTTAGCTGTTAAAGAACTGTTACCGATAAACAAAGATGGGGATGAACAGGGGTGTACCCTTGAAAATGGTAATGTTCGTATACCTGAATCCTTTCACAGGGCATATAAACTTTTCTGTGAAGGGGAATGGCTTGCCATGTGTGATGACACCCAATTCGGTGGTCAAGGCATGCCCCAGGTGCTTGCAACGACTGCCGGTGAATTGTTCACCGGTGCCAATTGTTCTTTTTTGATGTACCCCGGGCTGACCCACGGGGCCGGCAAGCTGGTGGAAGCGTTTGGTACCAAAGATCAGAAAGAACGCTATCTGAAAAATTTATTTACCGGCAAATGGGCCGGCACAATGTGTCTTACAGAACCGGAAGCAGGCTCTGATGTCGGCAATCTAGCAACTATTGCCAAAAGAAACGAGGATGGCACGTTTACTATCATTGGCAATAAAATTTTTATTTCCGGCGGGGATCATGAACTCACCGAGAATATTATCCATCCCGTATTGGCCAGAATCGAAGGTGCACCTGCCGGAACCAAGGGAATTTCATTGTTTCTGGTTCCCAAATACCGGTTGAATGACGACGGCAGCATTGGTCAGGCAAATGATGTGGTCTGTACCGGCCTTGAGAAAAAAATGGGTATCCATGGGAACTCCACAGCCTCTTTGTCCTTTGGTTCCAAGGAAAATTGTATTGGAGAGCTTCTTGGAAAAGAAAACAAGGGCATGAAGGCTATGTTCGTCATGATGAATGAAGCACGCCTTGGCGTTGGTATGCAGGGATTTGGATTTGCAACAGCTTCCTATATCAATGCAGTCAATTATGCCAAGGAACGAACCCAGGGCACGGATCTTCTGAAGATTTTCGACAAAGATCCCAAACCTGTTGCCATCATAAATCATCCGGATGTCAAACGCCAGCTTATATCCATGAAAGCCAATGTCGACGGGATGCGGGCATTAATTTATTATACAGCGCTTTGTTTTGATAAAGTCAAAATTGCCGAGACAAAAGAAGAAAAAGATAAATATGACGGCCTGATCGAACTTTTAACCCCCATTGTCAAGGCATACTGCACTGACCGGTCCTTTGAGGTTTGCACCCAGGGCGTCCAGATTTACGGTGGATACGGGTTTATACGGGAATATCCCCAGGAACAACTACTCAGAGACTGTAAAATTACCAGCATCTATGAAGGGACCAACGGGATACAGGCCATGGATTTTCTTGGCAGAAAATTAGGGCTCAAAAAAGGGAAGCCCATTATGGACCTTCTGGGAGAAATAAATAAAACCATTGAAGCCGCCAAAAAAACAGACGGACTTGAAATAATGGCCGGCAAGGTGGAACTGGCGGTAAACAAGCTGGGTGAAGTGGCCATGCACATGGGTATGACTGCAATGTCTGAAAAAGTATTGGATGCTTTTGCAACGGCCCATCCGTTTCTGGATGCCACAGGTGATGTTCTTATGGCATGGCTGGAGTTATGGCGTGCGGTAGTGGCAGCGCCCAAAATTGAAAAAGCCAAGAAAAAAGATGTCGCCTTTTATCAGGGCCAGGTCAAAACGGCTCAATATTTTATTACCTGGGTACTGCCTGCAACCATGGGCAAAATGGAAGCTCTCCAGGGAAATATACCGGCAATTATGGAGATGCCGGACGCGGGATTTGCAGGTTAGGAACGGGAATTAAATAAAGTGCCCATAATTAGCAGAAGGTTTTGTCGGATTCAAGGCGCTAGGAGGAATATAATCGGGCCTTCCGTGTTCGAGATGGGTAAGGGTGCTACTTGTACACCCAGGGTGTGGCCTCTTTGCCGTTGTTGCCAGACAAAAATGGTGGAATAAAAATTTAAAAAAAATAGCACATGATAAAACAAAAAAAGGCTCTAACCATGCAATATGATTAGAGCCTTTTTAAAGAATAACCAGGCAGCGTTCTACTCTCCCACACAGTCTCCCATGCAGTACCATCGACGCTAAAGAGCTTAACTTCCGTGTTCGAGATGGGAACGGGTGTGGCCTCTTTGCCATTGCTACCAGGTT
>JAKIUJ010000235.1 GCA_021647625.1 Desulfobacula sp. | reverse complement strand
ACTTGGAGAGACTTAAATAAATCGCGCGCTTCGATCCAAAATAAACTTAGATACAGAAGAGCCCGTTTTGCTGAAATGATCATGCATCCGGAAACAGAAGATAATGCAGTAAAATATGGTCATTTGAATGAAGCGAAAATGAAATATCCGGGTACCAAAATGCGTCTTGTTTATGAACTATCGAGTAAAGGTCCCGGGTAGCAAAATCTTGGGTTCAAAGTGCCACGGAGCTTCTCAGAGGTAAAGAGTCCTGAATATACTTATTTTGATGCCAGTGATTATTACCAGACTGAGATCATTGCTGCCGGCACAGCGCATGAACGGCAAATCCAATATTCCTATCATCCGGTCACCGGGGACAAGTTGAGTATAATAGCCGTGCTCCGTGGATAACAGCGATGATATCGATTTTGTCCGGTTTTATCCGGTAGATAATCCGGTATGGCTTTTCGATTAAAAAAAAGGAGATGGATTTATTTTATAACGATTTTATTGACAAAAGTAGTGGCATCAATGATCTGGATGCGTTGAAAATGCTTGATGTTCTGCAAGTGCAGATCCTGTGAGACGATATAATCGGCATCTCCATTCAGGGCACAGGCAATAAACATGTCATCTTCCGGATCTATCGTGATCCCGTCAATATGATCACAGGTATTATGACCCTGATACCAGATGCGATTGAAACAATAACAATTAAAAATAGAAAAGGTTACAGTCAGGGTGTCCGTATCATAAGATATAGATAACACCGCTTTTATGTACCAGGGTTTCCGGCATAAAAGCGGTGCGGTTAATTTGTTAACAGAGTTTGTGATCTTGGATATGGGTGAGCAGACTGCCTGTTATGACAGTTTCTGCAGGGTTGAAAAAACAGACTGATTTATTCAACTCTGAACCATGTCTGTGTTCTAAAGAAAAACATAATGTAGCCCCTGACCTGAAGTACACCGTCTTCAATCCATAATTTACATGTATAAATTTTACCTTCGCCTTTTTTTGGGTCAAGAATAGTGCCGCCAGAATATACACCATCATCAAGAACAAGGTCCTTAATGATTTCCATCCCCTTGATAGGCTGGTTTTTCCTTGGGTCATCGTCCGGACAGTCTTTGCATACAGGATCAGGATCTTTTCCTTCTTTAATGAAAAGCTCAATAATTTTGCCGTAATATTTACCATCTCTTTCATAGATCTGCACAATGGATTTTGGTTCGTTGGTTTTGTCATCAATGGTTTTCCATTTTCCAACAATGGATGTACCGGTTGTTTCCTGGGCAAAACCTAAAGTGACAAGGCAAAATACGAAAAGACAGGATAGTAAACATGCGTTGAGTAAATTTTTCATGTGCAGGCTCCAGTTAAATGTTGTTGTTTATATAAAACGCCGTTATTTTTATAATTCCATGTTTCGTTTGGTGTCAAGTAAAATATAAAAAATGGACGGCAGAACAATGTCTGCCATCCATTTTATCATCAGGTGTGCTGCTTTAGAAATTTTCAGCTTTTACCACCGGGTGTTCTTTTAAGTATTCCAGACGGTTTAAGCCGTTGATATAGGCAAGGGCACTTGCCGTTATGATATCCGGGTCAGCACCTTTTCCAAGGGCCACGATACCGTCTTCCTGCAATCGGACGGTAACCTCGCCCTGGGCATCAGTGCCTTCGGTGAGTGCGGAAATCGTAAATCTTAACAGTTCCGACTTGGTTCCAGTGAGTTTGGAAATAATATTATAAACTGCATCAATGGGGCCATTCCCGTCTGTTGCACCCTGGACCGGACGTCCGTTGATATTGAGCTGGACACTGGCTGTGGGAAAGACCGTATTGCCGGACAAGACATGGATATATTCAAGACAGAACACTTCAGCGCTTCTCAATACACCTTCATTGATCAATGCTTCAATATCTTCATCCTGAATGTTTTTCTTTTTATCGGCCAGTCGTTTGAATTTTTCAAAAACCGTATTCAGTTCATCCTTGGAAAGGTCATATCCCATTTCCTGAATATGTGCGTTTAATGCATGCCGACCGGAATGTTTTCCCAGTACCAGGCTGTTTTTAGACAGACCGATGGTTTCCGGTTTCATGATTTCATAGGTCATGGGATTTTTCAACATGCCATCCTGGTGGATACCTGCTTCATGGGCAAATGCATTGGCCCCGACAATGGGTCTGTTGGGCTGTACAAGGATGCCTGTTATCATGCTTACCAGGCGGCTTGTGGGGTATATCCGTTTTGTATCAATTGATGTTGTAAACGGGAAAAAATTGGGGCGTGTATGCAAAGACATTACAATTTCTTCCAACGAGGTATTCCCCGCTCTTTCTCCGATACCGTTGATCGTCACTTCAACCTGTCTTGCACCCGCATTTATAGCGGTGAGTGTGTTGGATGTGGCAAGACCCAGATCATTGTGACAATGGACACTTAAAATCACCTTATCGATATTGGGGGTGTTTTTTTGTACATACTCAACAAGCTCACCAAATTCTTCAGGAATAGCATAACCCACCGTATCCGGAAGGTTTATTGTGGTGGCACCGGCTTCAATGACAGCACCAAACACCCTGCACAAAAAATCAGGATCAGAGCGGGACCCGTCTTCTGCGGAAAATTCGACATTGTCAGTGTATGATGCTGCAAGTTTCACTGATTCTATTGCCTGTTGCAGTACCTGGTCGGGTTCCATTTGAAGTTTATATTTCATATGCAGTTCAGATGTGGCAATAAAGGTATGAATTCTGGGATATGCAGCATCTTTTACAGCTTCCCATCCTCGATTGATATCATTGGTGTTGGCGCGGCAAAGTGCAGCTACCTGGGTTGTTTTCAGGGCCTTGGCAATGGCCTTTACCGCCCCAAAATCACCCTCGGATGCCGCAGGAAAGCCAGCCTCTATCACATTGACACCCAGTTTTTCAAGCTGGGTGGCAATACGCAGTTTTTCCATCTGGTTCATGCTCGCACCGGGAGATTGTTCACCATCCCTTAACGTTGTGTCAAAAATGATAATTTGATTGTCATCTGTCATCTTAATTTACCTTGTCTTTGCTGTCTAATGAAAGTTTGTATTGGAAACTGTCGGCCAGCGCCTGCCAGCTTGCTTCTATAATATCTTCTGATACCCCTATGGTTGAAAAAATATTGTTTTCATCCCGGGATTCAATCAGAACCCTTACCTTTGCATCCGTACCATCCATACCGTCAATGACACGGACCTTAAAGTCAACCAGATGCATGTCATTGACTTTGGGATAAATCGTTGCCAATGCTTTTCTCAATGCATTATCCAGTGCACTGACCGGGCCTTCACCTTCGGCTGAAGTGATCTCATCCGTATTCCCGACTTTGATCTTTATCATGGCATGGGAGTAACAGGGACGTTCCATATCCTTTTCAACCGTCACTCTGAAGGAAATCAACTCAAAATGAGGAACAAATTGATCTGTCAGCTTTTCCATGATCAGCTTTAACGACCCTTCTGCTGCATCAAATTCATACCCGTAATTTTCAAGTTCTTTGATGCTGTGAACAATACCCCGGCCATTGGAGACGTCATTTTCCAGATCCACCCCAAGCTCTTTTGCCTTATACAGAATATTACTTTTTCCAGACTGTTCCGAGACAATGACCCGTCGTTTGTTGCCAACTATTTGAGGGTCTATATGTTCATAAGCCCTGGGGTTTTTCATGATGGCACTGACATGAACGCCACCCTTGTGGGCAAACGCACTCTTCCCGACAAACGGCCTTGAATTCATCGGTGGTACATTAGCTGTTTCAGAAATAAACCGTGACAGGTTTAATAATTTTTCAAGATTTTCAAGGCCCATACACTCCCTGTTCATTTTAAGCGCAAGGATCGGGATAACAGAGGTGAGATCTGCATTGCCGCAGCGTTCACCATACCCGTTAATGGTGCCCTGTACCATGGTGGCACCTGAATGCACAGCCTGGATGGAATTGGCAACTGCCATGGCGCAATCATTGTGTGTGTGGATGCCGAATATAAGATCCGGCAGATTTTTCTCTTTAAAATGATCCATGGCAGCTTTTGTGATATCTTCGATTTCACAGGGCATGGACCCGCCGTTCGTATCACACAGAACCAGGCAGCGAGTTCCACCCTCAACAGCGGCTTCAAGGGTTTTTAATGCATAGTCTGGATTGGCCTTGTATCCATCAAAGAAGTGTTCAGCATCATAGATCACTTCACGGTTATAACTTAAAAGGTATTCAACACTTTCGTGAATCATGACAAGGTTTTCGTCCCGGGTGTTTTCCATGATGTCTTCCACATGAAGATCCCATGATTTGCCAAAAATAGTAATAACAGGCGCTGCACTTTCAATGAGTGCTTTAATGTTGGCATCTTCTTCACAGGTTTTACCCTGGCGGCGGGTGGCACCGAAAGCTACTATTTTGGCATTTTTAAAATCAATATTTTTTGGTTTGCTAGTGAACTCTAGCTTAGAATATTTTTTAGATTCTCCTTCGTTTTTTAATTTTTCATGTATACGTGCTAAAAGATTGTAATTTCTAGAATAATTAGTTCTATACTTTATTTTTTCTGACAAATTCTGACTTGAATCTGCATATATTAATGCTTTTTTATAGTCTCCTTTTTGATAATAAATCTCACCAAGTAAACTCATATTATTAGATATAAATCTAAAATTATTCATCCCCTTAAAACCTTTGGCTGACTTAATGAGATAAATCTCTGCACTATCTATCTTAGATTTATGTAAAAATGTAATACCCATATTCATATAAGTCATATTCAAGGGTAATTTTTCTTGCGTCTGCTCATAATGGTAAATTAACTTTCTAAAATAATAGAATGCAGAATCAAGATAACTTGTAGCTCTGTGGTTTAATGCCAAGTCATTAAATAATATATATTCTAGGCGTTTATCATTACTTAGTTTAGCACTATTTAAAGCTTTATAATAATATTGATTAGCTTTTTGAAAGTTTCTTAGTCTACTGTAAGCAGAGCCAATAGATCTTAAGGCTTTCTTCTTGCCGAAATCTAAATTATGTTCTTTAGAGAATTTAAGTAATTTTTGACTGTAAAATAATAAGCTGTCAGGTGTTCTAAGATGTTTTCTACATAAAGCATCAATACGCTTAAACTCAATTCTGGTAGAATCTTGGCTAAAACTACTAAAAGGTAAAAAGCAAAGAATTAATCCAAATAATATTTTTTTTAACATGAATCTAATTTAAGTAAAGAGGACTCTCAAATATATCAAAAAAAAAGAAAGGAACAGGCAAGTTACATAAAGTTAGCACATTAATAATAAATCTAATTTTTCCTTCTTTATTTTAGTAACTATACATTCTTTGACAAAATTTACTATACAAGTGTAATACACATCACATAAAGAAAAAAAGAGTTAACTAATTTAGACCCCAGAATTAAGAATTAAAAAACAAAAAACGATGAAAGTAGAACAATTATTTACCGGATGTTTGGCAGAAATGGCCTACTATATTTGTAGCAATGGCGAGGCTGCCATAATTGACCCTCTTCGTGAAACTGAGCCCTATATTAGATTGGCCGAAGCCGATGATGCTAA
>JAKIUJ010000020.1 GCA_021647625.1 Desulfobacula sp. | reverse complement strand
GGGTGATTGGACAATCTGCATCACCGATCTGACCGTGACGCTTTTGCCACACCCGGATTCTCCGACCAGGCCAAAAGTAGAGCCGTGGCGGACATCAAATGAGACCTTATTGAGTGCCTTGACCACACCTTCATACGTATAAAAATTGGTTATAAGATTTTTAATTTTTAATATTTTAGTCATAATCGTTAATTTTATTTTCTTCTCAGTTTTGGGTCAAATGCATCCCTGATGGCATCTCCAAACAGGTTCCAGGCCAGAACAAATAGAATCATTGCCGTACCCGGGAAAAAGATGGTGTACCAGAATTTTAAAGGCTCTCCAGCAGGTCCGACAATGTAATTTCTTGCCATGGCCAGCATCTGCCCCCAGTCTGCATATCCAATAGGTGCCCCCAGACCTATGAAACTTAGGAAGGCGGCTGTAATGACAATGGAGCCGGCATCCATGAATGCAATAACCATAACCGGGTATACGGCATTGGGGAAGACATGCCTCAGCATGATTCCAATATCAGTCACCCCCATGGATTTTGCAGCCAGGATATAGTCTTCATTCCTGACTGATAATACACCGGCTCGCATAACCCTGGCATACCGCCGCCAGACAACCAGGGTCAGTGCAATCATAATTTGATCCAGGCCTCTGCCGAATCGCACCACAAATGCCATGGCCAGAATCGTGAACGGGACGGCAAAAAACACATCCACCACCCGCATGATAATTTCGTCGATCCACCCTCCGTAATATCCGGCAATAATTCCAAGGCTTGCACCAATGACAAATGCTGTTATAACAACAATGATACCTACTTTAAATGCGCTTCGTGTGCCCCAGACAACACCGTAAAAAATATCGTATTGTCCGGAGGTTGTTCCAAAAACATGGTCTTTGTTTGGGGCTTTTGGGGTCATGGAATACCCCTTATGGGGCATCATATAGGGTCTGTGTTTGTATTTGGGCGGAGCAATGAGTGGTGCAAAAATCGCCACAAAAGTAAATGCCAGTAGCAGAATAATACCGATAATGGCAGACGGATTTCGAAATATTCTGTACAGCGTAAATTTTATCTCTTTTAATTTGGGATGTTCAGTTTTTGTTTCCATAAGCTTTTTTTTATTCACACAAATTTCATCAATTTAAACGGATTCTTGGATCAATAACAGCATAAAGAACGTCAATGATCAGGTTCGCCACAACATAAATCAGCCCCAGCAAAATACTGATGGCAAGTACGACAGGGATATCCAATTGTGTAGCTGCTTTAACAAGCAGCAGGCCCAAACCGGCACGATTGAAAATAAATTCAACAGCGACACTGCCTTCAATGGAAAGTGCAACCAGCCATCCTGCCACGGTAATTGCCGGCAAGAGCGCATTTTTTTTTGCATGCTTGTGGTTGATGGTGTGGGTATCAACACCTTTTGCCTTTGCTGTAATAATATAATCCTTGGATATCTCTTCGAGCATGCTTGAGCGCATTACACGAACAAGAATGGCAATGACAACGGTCACTTGTGTAACAACCGGGAGGACCAGGTGTTTTAACGCATCAAATACCACTTCAAAGTTGCCGTTCAAAAGTCCGTCAATCACATACATACCGGTGTATTGAATAAATTTATCCGGGTTGTTGGAGATAAAGTCATCAATATGGTTTGATATAATTTCCGGTGGGAATAATTGAAATTGAGAATAAAAAATCATTAACAATATTAATGCAAATAAAAAAGTGGGCAGAGACCAGCCGATAATGGCCACAATTCGTGTGGTATGGTCAATAAAGGTATCTCTGTGAATACCCGCCACCGTTCCCAACCAAATTCCCAGTGTAATAATGATGGGAAGAGAAAATAGATTGAGTTCAATTGTTGTGGGAAAATATTTTTTTATTGCATCAAGCGTCGGGGAGGCGGCAACCGTGGAATATCCAAAATTGCCCTGGGAAATTTGTTTAATCCAGTTGACATATTGGATATAAAAGGGTTTGTCCAGGCCATATTTTTTTACCAGATTGGGGATCTCTTTGACCTGCTGGGGGGTGCGAACAAAAGCCGCAGCTCTTCTTTCCGGGCTGAAACTCATGAGAATGCTGAACATGAGTATCGATACACCAAAAAGCACGACAACCATAAACATTAATCTTCTGGCAATAAACGCAGCCAATTTTGTACCTGCTATACTTAAAGGGTTATAAAATTAACACAGTATTTTGTTAAAATTTTTGTTGTGCGCAGCCCCCTGGTCAAGACTGCGCATGGTTGTTAGGAACCTTTCTTAGTATAATTGATAATAGAAGGTATAGGTTCCCTGGTACATCGGATTTGGATTAAATCCATTGATGTGTCCGGACAATGCCTTTGCACCCAGTTTCTGGATAATCGTAACGCCTGGAATGTCTTCGGCCCAGATATCCTGTAATTTGTAATAGATCTTTCTTCTTTCATCTATAGACGCAGTTTCAATACCCATTTTAATAAGTTTATCAGCTTCCGGATTGTTATAACCGATGTATTTTGAGTAAAAACCCTCTGAGTGAAGGTAAGGATAAACAAAATTATGAGGATCAGGATAGTCTGCACCCCAGGCAACAACAAATCCTGGAAGGCGATGCTGCTGGATAGCGGTCAGGTACTCACCCCAATCCATTGCCTGGACATCAATATTGAATTTCGGATTTAGGGATGAGATGTTTTCAGCCATCATGGTTGCTGCAACCCGTCTGATTTCTCGACCAGTGTTGTGGAGAAGTGTTAATTTGAAACCTGTTTTCCACAATTTGCCACCATGGGCTTTTTTCAGATATTCTTCAACTTTGGCTAAATCAAATTGAGGATGAAAAGTATCTTTCTGGTACGGAAGGCCGTCAACAATCGGATTGGCAGGGATGCTGCCAAGACCATTTGCAACTTCCTTGATAATGGCTTTATAATCAATGGCATAGGCAAAGGCTAACCGGACATTTTTGTCGGCAAAGAAATTCGAAGGGATACCCTTGCCGTCTAATTTACCGGAACCTACATACGGATTGGCCGTCATTTCTATTTTCTGGGTAAACATGGCACAAACAACACCCAATTGCGGGTATTTGTAAAGTTTAATGCCCTTTGTTTTTTCCATCTCAGCAAAATACTGGGCATCAATTTCCATATCATTGACATCGCCGTTGAGGAACATCATCTTACGGGTAGACCATTCTGGAATGATTTTGATTCTTACTGTTTTAAATGCAGCATTTTTGCCCCAATGGTCATCAAAGCGTTCAAGGATCATCTCTTTGCCGGCTTCCCACTTTTTCAACTGATATGCATTTGTACCGTTGGTGATGTGATGTAAGGGCTCTTTTCCTGTATCAGGACCGTTAAATTTTGCTGCGTTTGCAATGTTACCATCCCAGCAGCCATTGGCAATCGCCCAGTCTTTGTCAAGAATAGCACCGGCGGTGTAAGTTAAAATGCCTAAAATGGGAGGAAAGGGTTTAGGGAGATGAAAGACAACAGTGTCACCTTTAGCTTCGATGCTGTTGTCGATTTTTTCAAAGATCCCGGGAATAATCTTTCCGTCTTTCCTTGTATTTCCTATGCCTGTTAAAGGTTCAAGCAACAGCGCCATTGGCCCACCTTCAGCATCTGTGATCATATTGCGTTTAAATGAGTAGACAACATCTTGAGGGGTCAAGTCGGCACCATTATGAAATTTGACGCCTTTTCGGATTTTAAATGTATACGTCATGCCGTCTTTTGAAATACCACCGTTGGCAACTGTGGGGATTTCCGTGGCAATTCTGGGTTCAAATTCGTCAGTTTTTGTTTTTTTGAACGCCACCAGTGTGTCGTAAATGTTGTAAAGCTTGTTTGCACTTGAATCATCATATGCCTTGGCTGGGTCCATACTCTGGATGGTTGAAATAATCGCCGATACGATGGTATCCTTGTCTGCAGCTCCTGCCGGCACAACAAGCATCAGACATAAAAAGGCCGATGCCAAAAAAAAGTGTAGTTTTTTCATGCTCAAATCCTCTCTAAATATTAATGTTAATAAAATCCCCGAAAGCAACCATAAAAAAGTATTTTTTTTATGGATTGGATAATTTTTATTCACTTACATAATCACATTTGAAAAAAATATCAACAGAATTTTTGATATTTTTGCATTATAAAGGGTATTTTTTGCGGGCTATCGCAAAATTTTTGAATTTTATTTATTGAAATGCCAGGAAATGAGGCAGAGCCTTTTTTATCCTATACGCTGAATGTCCTATGCCGAATAGAACAAGATCGGGTTCATATTCTAACCTTTTTGTGGTACGGGCCCAGGGTATTATTGAATATTACAGAATTGGTGACGGATTCACCCTGTAATCGTAAAATAAACTTTGCTGAAAATCACAATTTTCAATATTGATGATCTCGTAAAAAGTTCATTCGAAGCTCCGGCGGTTAAAGCTCCGGCGGTTAAAGCTCCGGCGGCTAAAGCTCCGGCGGCATCAATATTTGATCACATCTGCTTGAACAAATGCTCATAGGACCGGCTGATGATAATGGTATGATCTATCCCGTCAAATCCTACTATCATCTGGTTGGTGAACGAACGTTTGATGACTTGAATCTTATCTATATTTACAATTGAGCTGCGGTGGACCCGCCAGAATAATTTTGGATCAAGGGCGTTTTCAAGCTCTTTGATCGGTGTTTTTATCAAAAACTCATGGGTTATGGTCTGTACAATGGTGTATTTATCTTCGGCTTTAAAGTAAAGAACCTGGGATACCGGGACAAAACGAAGATTATTACCTGTCTTTACCTTTACCAGCCTTAAATAATCCGGGAGCTGTCTGTTTTCCAGGACCTGGATAACCTTTTGTATCTTTTCATCCACATCCGTGGTGCTGTTTTTTACCGTCAACTGCTTTTTCAATCGCAGGATGGTGGTCAGTAAACGCTCCTTTGTTACAGGTTTTAGAATATAGTCCACAGCTTCGCTTTCAAAGGCCTGGACAGCATACTGATCATAGGCTGTTATAAAGACAACCTTGCATAAACCAGTTGCTTTTTTAGCCACTTCAACACCTGTCATGCCCGGCATTTGAATATCCAAAAAGGCGATATCCGGCTTTGTTTTTTCAATTAAGGATAAGGCCTCAATTCCATTCTCCGCATGGTCCAGAATATTTAACTGCGGCCACAATTGTTCAAGCAGGATAGTGATAGCGATTCTCAAATTTTCTTCGTCATCTGCGATAATCGCACTTATTTGTTTCATAACGTCATTTTTTTTCATAATGGCACCCGGATGACGGCTTTTATCCCGGAGGGATGATTTTGTGTCAATGTGAGTCCAGCCTTATTTCCATAAATACTTTCAATCCGCTTACTGACATTATTTATACCAATGCCTGCCTGGTTGGCATCCTCATCCAGTCCTTTACCCGTATCCGATATCACGATACTCAGCAACTCTTTTTCAATCCAGCAGTCAATGCTTATTTTCCCGCCGTCCACTTTGGGTTCCAACCCGTACTTGATCGCATTTTCAACCAGGGGCTGGACAATTAATGGGGGAAATAAAAGATCTTTTCTGTCTGTTTTGTCATTAATTTCATAGGAGAGCCTTTTACCCATCCGGATTTTAAAAATATCAAGATATTGGCGGACAAGATCCAGTTCCTGGGACAGGGTGACCATCTCCTGCCTGGTTCGCGCAAGAGAGATCCTTAAATACTGGTTCATATCAATCAACATCTGTTTGGCTTTTTCAACGTCAATATCAAAAAGTGAAATTACATTTGAAAGGGTGTTAAACAAGAAGTGGGGTTCAATCTGGGCCTGGAGCAGTCTCAAGGTAGTCATGGCAGTTTCTTTTTCCATGGTCAGACGCTTTATTTTTTCATTTTGTATTTTTTTTTGTGATTCAATCAGTTTTTCTCTGGCCGTAAAAAAATAAATTATCGGAATGCCAAATACGACCCCGAACACAGCAATAGATGAAAACACATTCTCATAATAGTACCTTAAATTCAATTGATGAAAATAAGATAAAAATCCTATGCTTAACAGTCCACCGGCGATTATCCCGATGGTCAATCCCAATGCAATACAGCCACCCATCCATTTTTTAAGCTTTTGTTCACTGATAATCATGCCAGTATTAACAAAGAAACATATGGACAAACCAGTAAATTGGGAAATAATAAACACTTCTCCGAAACGGGCCTCTTTGAACACCATAAAATTTAACACCAAAGCGATGGCTGTGCTAAAAACTGCCGTTATTGCCATGGATGACAGGATATTCTTTGAATATTTCATAAATTAATTCTTTATTTTTAATGTGTCTTTTATTTACCCAGGGTCAATGCTTTTTATTTACCCAGGGTCAATGCTCTGTGTTTATCCAACGGTACTAAAAGAGCATGCATAGCACAACACCATTCATTCCTTCAATTTGACCATTCATCACAATTTGCGTATTCAGGGCTGCCAGTTTGGTGCATGATTAATTTTCTATTCCCTGACGTCGCCTCGGGACCAACGCATGTAATTTTTTCATATTAATGATTTCAAGTAGTTACGGTTTGAAAGTAAACGCAAATGAAATTATCGTTTTGCATAAGCTTGCGTAGAACATTTGTACCAAATGCATTACGATAATTGTAAAATAAAGAATTAAAATTCATGCCAAGTTTACATGCGTTTACCCTGACCCCTGGCATCTCCTTTGAAAGTTTCATCACCGGATAATTACAATTCACCCCCCATATATCTCCATTGGTCTTCATTCAATTGCCATTGCATTCAAAATTTGTATGATGAGTACAAACATTGAACGAATATTGCACCCACAAACAAAGGAGACAAACCTATGAAACAACTTTTAATCATTTTTTTGCTTTTCCCCATTATGGCTTTGGCAATTGGCAGGAACGTAATGGGCGATCAAACAATACCCCCAACCACCACTGTTGAGATCCACATAACAGGATTTGAAAATACCGATGGCCAGGCCAAGGTGGCCATTGTGAATTCACAAGAAAGTTATGAATCAGATGGAAAACCCTTCAAAGGCATTAACTGTAAAATTATAAACAATGAGGTTGTCCGGACGATTATCCTGCCCTATGGTGAGTATGCGATTAAGGTGTATCATGATGAAAATTATAATAATGAGCTTGATACCCGGATGTTCGGCATTCCAAAAGAACGATACGGCTTTTCCAACGATGCCAGGAGTAGCTTTGGCCCACCGGATTACAAAGATACACGCTTTGTACTCGATTCCCCGGAACAAAAGATATCCATTACGGTTCAATAATTACTTAAAAATAAAAAAGGAGCACCCAATGGCATCTCCAAAAGAATTATCCAGACGAAAATTTTTGAAAACCCTTGCCCTTGCATCCAGCGCCGCAGCGGTTGACTGGACAGGCATAGGAGCACTGGCCGCTCAGATTCAAGATAAACATAAATTTCCCATTGTTGTCATTGGGTCCGGGCTTGGGGGGCTTGTCAGTGCGGCATATCTGTCAAAATTCGGATTTAATGTAACAGTCCTGGAACAGCACAGTATCCCAGGCGGGTATGCCACCTCCTTTGGCCGGGGAGACTTCAGCTTTGATGTTTCTTTGCATGCAACGGTTGCAGAACATGCCATGCCCCAGATGATCCTTTCGGAGCTTGGGCTTTGGGATAAGCTTAAAGTGGCCTATACACCTGAACTTAGAAGAATTATTACAGACACCTTTGATGTAACACTGCCGGCCAAAAACCCTGAAGGGGTTAAAAAGGCACTTTCAAAAGTGTTTCCCCATGAAAAAAAAGGGATTCATGCCTTCTATAAAGAAATGGAACAGGTCATTGCACAGCTTTGGGGTGGCAAACCAAGTAACCCTTCCATTATGGAAAAACTTGAACAAATTTCATTAGCGCAATGGATGGATCAGCATGTAAAAGATCATGATGTAAAAGAATGTATGGCTATTTTTTCAGGCTATTATGGCCTGCCCCCTGAAAAAATCAATGCCCTGTTTTATGCCATTGCCACGGGTGAATATCTTGTCCATGGCGGGCAATACTTTAAAACCAGGTCCCAGGATTTAAGCAATACTCTGGCCCTCGGCATTGAAAATTATAAAGGTGAAATCCACTATAACACACAGGTTGGACAGATCCTGTTTGATAAAAACAACACGATCTCAGGGGTAAAAGATATTGGGGGAAATACCTATCCTGCAAAGGCTGTGATAGCCAATTGCCCTGTTTATGCCCTGTTAAATAAAATGATCCCTGAAAATATCGTTCCAAAATCTTTTTTGAATCAAGCGCAGAAGAGACAGGTATCCTTATCCAGTTTTGTGGTCTGGCTGGGTTTAAGCTGCCCTATTGATCATATCAAGAACTATGAAATTGATCTTACAAGTTCCGCCAGAAAATTGTTCTCAAAAAAAGATCCGGCAGATTCCGGTATCAGTGTCACTCTTTATGATAATTTATTTGAGGGTTATTCTGTTCCCGGAAAGTCCACATTGTCCATCATGTGTCTTACTGATTACGCACCCTGGAAAAAATTTGAAACCGATTATTTCAACGGCAATAAGGATGCCTATAACACTGAAAAAGAACGAATTGCCAAACGCTTTATCCAGCGTGTTGAAGAAAGGCTTATACCCGATCTGTCCAGAAAAATTGAAGTCATGGAAATCGGTACTCCATTGACCAATGTTTTTTACACCGGCAACACCCGTGGCGCCATCTACGGATTCGATCGCAATTTGCCCCACATGAAAGCCAAAACCCCGATCAATGGGTTATACCTTTCAAGTGCATGGTCCCACGGCGGTGGCTATACTCCGGTGATGATGGGAGGCAGAGAAACAGCCAGGCTGTTGTTAAAGGATTTTAAATTCTCAAAGATATAATTCGAATATAAATAATTTTGTCTGCCCCCTTGCTTTTTTTTTCAGGTTGAAAAAGGTATTTCACAATTCTTTTTGATATTCACAAACACGCTGTTTTTACAAACAATACACCCTTTTTCCTGTGTCGGTTCCGAACCTGAGCTTAGCCGCATTTCTCAATTGAAAAATTTGTTTATTTAATATATAACGCACTTGGTTTGTTAGAGTCGTATTAGTATTATGTTCGGGAACCATTAGCGCCAACTCTATAACAGAGGTAATGAATTGAATATTTTTAGCATATTAATCCAAACGCTTGGCGGATTAGGGCTTTTTATTCTGGGTATGAAAATGATGACCGAAGGCCTCCAGGCCACAGCTGGACAGAAAATCAGGCGGATACTGGAAGCCATTTCTTCGAACAGATTCATGGGGTGTGCCACAGGCGCAGGGGTCACGGCGATTGTTCAATCTTCATCCGCCACAACCGTTATGCTGATTGGATTTGCCAGCGCCGGTATCGTCACGCTTGAACAATCTGTTGGTGTTGTTATCGGTGCCAATATCGGTACCACTATCACAGGTCAGATGATTGCATTCAAACTTACGGAAGCTGCACTGCCTGCGATTGCACTTGGGGTTGGTTTAAAATATTTTTCAAAGAAAAGAAATTACAGGCATATCGGAGATATTATCCTGGGTTTCGGGCTGCTTTTTTACGGTATGACCGTTATGAAATATGGCCTGGCGCCTATCAAATCCGATCCTCAGTTTATTGAATTTTTTACCAGGTTCAGTACAGAAAGTATTGGCGGTATTCTTCTTTGTGTTCTGATGGGCACCGTATTAACCGTGGCGGTCCAGTCTTCATCCGCCACTGTCGGGTTGACCATGACATTGGCAGCATCCGGTCTTTTAACCTTTCCAACCGCTTTGGCCCTTGTGCTTGGCGAGAACATCGGAACAACCATCACCGCACAATTATCCACCATCGGTTCAAATAATATCGAAGCGCACAGAACGGCAAATGCACATACCATTTTTAATGTCATCGGGGTGGGGATTATCTTGCTTATTTTTCCCTGGTTTGTCGACATTGTCGAGATTATAACGGTGAAATTAGGAGCTGGCGATGTAACCCATACGATGAATGGAGAATATGTAAATGTATCTAGATATATCGCAAATGGTCATACTCTTTTTAATGTGATCAATGCCTTTGTTTTTTTAATGTTCCTTCCCAAGCTCGTTCAATTGACCATCCTGTTATCTCCAAAGCCCAAAAAATCACAAGAAAGATATCGGTTGCCGGAATTTGATTCAAGTTTTATTGATTCACCCATTGGCGCGCTCGCCAAGGTTAAGGGCGAAATAATAAATACAATGGAATTTGCTCATATTAACTTAAAGAAAACATCCACATGTCTGGCAAAACGAGATGATGATATTTTAGGGGAAAGGGACGCTGTAGAAGAACATCTGGATATATCCCAGAAGGTGACCATTAAATATTTGACGACCATATATCAAGGTGACGTCAATGAACCGGAAGCCAAAGAAATTTCAGAGATGATGCGAATCACCAACAATGTAGAAAGGCTGGGCGATTCCATGGAAAATGTCTCAAAAATACTTGAACGAATCTATGATAACGATATAGAGTTCAGTAAAAGAGCTAAAAATGATCTGGTGGCAATATCTGATGAAGTCATTGGTTTTTTTGATATGGTCATCAATGAAATGAAGGAAAAGACAGAGGGGTTTTATCATAAAGCCCTTGCAAGTGAAGACTTGATTGATCAGATGCGAGAAGAGATGAGAGCCAAGCATATCGAAAGATTGAGAAACGGAGAATGTTCTGTGGATGCCGGAGTGCTTTATATTGCGCTGGTATCAAATTACGAGAAAATGGGAGATTATTGTTATAACATCGCCATCGGTGTCAACAGAATTATCTAACGATGATAGTATTTGATCTTGAATGCATCCATGGTCATGTTTTTGAAGGTTGGTTTGATGACAAGCAGGACCTTGAAACACAGCAGGAAAAAGGTATTTTAGCATGCCCTGTTTGCGAAACCACTTCAGTTGTTCAAAAAGTACATCCCATTGCCATTAAGAAATCATCCGGCATAGAGAGGCAAAAAGCCCTGAGAGCGACTCAGGAAGTTATGGCCGAGTTGACTGAAAAAGTGGTGGATTATGTTGAAAAAAATTATGAAGATGTGGGATCTTCCTTTTCTAAAGAAGCTTTGAAGATGCATTATGGGGTAGAGGAATACAGAAACATCCGCGGCAGCACAACAAAGGAAGAAGAAAAAGTGCTTGATAAAGAAGGGGTTCGTGTTTTTAAAGTGCCTGTTATTAAAAAAGAATCGGAACAAAATTAATGGCAGCCATTGAAGACAAATTTGAGCAATACATAACGATTATAGCTTTTTACAGCAACGCCGCAGATGGGTGAGTTTGTGAGCATTGCTCCTCTACGAGCCGTTCAAACATATCTAATCGGGAATTATCTTAACATTAACCCTGCGTGTTCTGGGGCCGTCAAATTCACAAAAGAAAATTCCCTGCCAGGTACCCAGGACCATGGACCCCTTTTCCAAAGGGATCAACTCGGACGGGCCAAACAGGCTGACCTTGATATGGGCTGCGGAATTACCTTCCATATGCTTGAAATGATCATCAAAGGGAATCACCTTGTTGATGGTTTTAAGCATATCGATTTCAACGGTCGGATCAGCATTTTCATTAATGGTGATGGCAGCAGTGGTATGCATGGAATAGATGTGGACAAGTCCGTCTTTGATGCCGGATTCATCTATTGCCTGTCGAACCTGGGAGGTAATGTCGATCATTTGGGTTCGATTGTCTGTTTTGACACTGATCTGCATAATCCGCCTCCTTTTTGAATTAAACCCAGGGTGTCAAAAATTTTGGCACCCTGTGTTTTAATATTTTATTTAAAAAGTTCAAGCGCTTTATTTACGACATTTTCACAGGAAAAACCATATTCTTTTAAGACGGTTCCACCAGGTGCAGAGGCACCAAATTTATCAATGGTGATGGTTTTACCGGCATCCCCTGTGTATTTTGCCCAACCCATGGAGATCCCTGCTTCAACCGCCAGCCTTTTTTTGACATCAGAGGGCAGGATTCTTTCTCTGTATGGTGCAGGTGCTTTTTCAAACCATTCCCAGGATGGCATGGAAACAACAGCCGCCTTGATGTTGTGATTTTTTTTAAGAACCTTGGCCGCGTCAACGCAGATATGAACTTCAGAGCCGGTTGCAATTAGAAGCATATCGGGATCAGTTACGTTTTCAACCGTATAGGCACCATAATTAAACTCTCCGTCACGGGAAGTTACATCAAGTGTCGGCAGTTTCTGACGGCTCAAAATTAACGCTGTGGGTGAATCAACCGTAGTTAACGCTTGTTTCCATGCATATGCTGTTTCATTGGCATCTGCAGGGCGGACAACATTAAGCCCGGGGATTGCTCTCAATGATGCCAGGTGCTCTACTGGCTGATGGGTAGGGCCGTCTTCACCGACAGCAACGCTGTCATGGGTAAAGACATAAATCAGAGGCAGTTTCATCAGAGTGGCCACACGAATGGCTGGTCTCATATAATCGGCAAAGACAAGGAAGGTGCCTCCATAAGGTCTTATGCCGGAATGAAGGTACATACCGGACATGATAGATGCCATGGCATGCTCCCGGACACCGAAACGTATATTCCGGCCTTCCCAGGCATCTTTTTGAAATACGGTTGAACAGGTCAAAAAAGTTTTGTTGGAAGGGGCAAGATCGGCTGATCCACCCATAAGCACCGGCAGGTTGTCTGCAATGGCATTGAGTACCTGACCCGAGGCAGCACGGGTGGCAACCGCACCGTCCTCCACTTTAAATACAGGGACTTTGGCATCCCAGCCATCGGTTAAAAAACCAGAGATGGCATCCGCAAATTTGGCTGCATGTTCTTTGTATTGATCCTTGTACGCATCAAAGGTATCCTGCCAGGTCTGCTCAAATCCCTCACCAAAATTCAAGGCTTTTCTGCAATTTTTCAACACTTGATCCGGAACATAAAACTCTTTATCAACAGGCACGCCATAAAATTTTTTAACCAGTTTGATTTCATCTGCTCCCAAGGGTGATCCGTGGGCATCTGATGAGTCCTGTTTGTTTGGACTGCCGTAGGCGATATGAGTTTTGATCTGAATCATTGTGGGACGGGAAACAGCATCTTTACCTGCTTGAATGGCTTTCTGGATAGCTTCTAGATCGTTGCCGTCTTCCACCGTGACCACATGCCAGTTCTGGCTTTCAAACTTGGCTTTTACATCTTCGGTAAAAGCGATTTCCGTGCCGCCTTCAATGGTAATTGAATTATCATCATACAACAAAATCATTTTACCAAGACCCAGGTGACCGGCAAGGGAGATGGCTTCTAAGCCGACGCCTTCCATAAGATCACCATCTCCGCACACGACATAGGTGAAATGGTCAATTATCCTTTTTTCTTCCATGTTGAACCGGGCGGCCAAATGACGTTCAGCAACAGCCATACCCACGGCATTGGCAATGCCCTGACCCAGAGGGCCTGTTGTTGTTTCAACCCCGGGGGTATCCCCATATTCCGGATGCCCGGGTGTTCTGGAACCCCATTGCCTGAAATTTTTAAGATCATCCAGTTCAAGGCCATAGCCAAAAAGGTACAAAAGGCTGTAAAGCAGAGAAGAGGCATGACCGCCGGAAAGAACAAACCTGTCCCGATCAATCCAGGCTGGATTTTTAGGGTTGTGTTTTAAAAAACGTTTAAAAAGGACATAGGTAGCCGGAGCCAGGCCCATGGGTGCCCCCGGATGTCCTGAATTGGCTTTTTGAACAGCATCCATGCAAAGCGTTCTAATGGTTGCGACAGTTAATTGATCAAGGGTGTTTGTGGCTTCGGCCATTGTTTAATTCTCCTGTGTGTTATGTTACAAGGCTCTCATATGTTCAGGTTTTAAGTTGATTTTCCCATTGAGGGCTTGTGATATTAAATTGAGCGTTTTTTCTTTTTCTTCGGGCAATTTTGCCCGGATGGGAAGATAATTTGAGGCATGATTGGCATGAAACAATCCATTGGAAAGATGGGTTGATGCAATCATCAACCCGAGTTCTTCCAGCATTTCTTCAGGATTGATCAGTTCGAATTCTCCATTTTCATACGCTGTGGCAAGTTCGGTTCCGGGTATCAGCATCAGGCTTAAGGCACCCACATAGTCCGGATCTATTGCCGACAGTACGCGGCCTGTTTCCCTTGCATGGATTTTGGAGCGTTCTTTTCCGGCAAGCCCAATTAAAACAGTAATGGAGAGTTGAATCCCGGCTTGTTTAACCCGTTTCCCCATCTTAATCATTTTGGCTGAATCGGCACCTTTTCGGATCTCTTTGAGCACCTGATCATCTCCGGATTCCATGCCAAGATAAACTATTTTTACACCTGAATTAAATAATTCTTTCAGTTGTTCATCGGTTTTAAGGCCAATACTTTTGGTATTGGCATATAGCCCGATGCGGTCCACCCATGGCAGACGTTCTTGAATTTGTTTTAATATTTTGACCAGCCGCTTCTGGGGTATCACCAGGGCATCCCCATCACAGATGAACAATCGATTCTGCCTTTTGCAGTGGGTCCTTGCAAATTCGATATCTTCAAAGATGACATCATCTTTTTTAATATCAAAGCGTTTTTTTCTAAATGTTCCGCAAAAGGTACATTTGTTGTGAGAACAGCCGAGCGTGACCTGGAGCAGTATGCTGTTGGCCTCACTGGGCGGGCGTATTATCATGCCTTCATAATGCATTTTTATAAAAAAATCCTTAAAAAATCAAAACCCTTTAATACCAGGTATTGGTAAAAAATTCAATATGGGGATCTTGACAATCCAGGGTAAACGCATTTAAACTTGGCATGAATTTTAATTCTTTGTTTTACAGGTACTTATGCAAAACGAAATTTTCATTTGCGTTTACCTTCAAACCGTAACTACCTGAAATCATTAATATGGAAAAGTTACATGCGTTAGCCCTGCTTGACAATCAGCTAATATTAATTAGTTTAATATTAAACTAATTAATGTCGAGGCTTGTATGAATACAATTAAAATACCGGAAAAAGAAACACAGGTTCTTAAAATTTATACGCAACTCATGCGTGCAGCGAATACAGTAACGGAAAGGATGCATAGGAATCTTCTCGAAAATAAACTTTCAATCAGTCAGTTTGGTGTTTTGGAAGCATTGTACCATCTGGGGGCATTGTGCCAGAAGGATATCGGTGGCAAAATCCTTAAAACGAGTGGAAATATTACCCTGGTGATTGACAATCTCGAAAAAAGAAAACTTGTAAAGCGGAAAAAAGATATGGCTGACAGGCGCAGGATGACAGTCGTACTGACTGAATCAGGACTAAAATTAATCGAAAAAATATTTCCTGTCCATTCAAAAACAGCCTTCAAAGTTTTTTCTGTTCTTGAACCCGAAGAACAAAGTACGCTGGGGGTATTGTTAAAAAAATTGGGTCGGAGAAACAATTGATTGGTAAACTTTTATATGAAATAATCTTTAAACTCAGTCTGATATTTTATGTTTCTTCAAAACCTCTGGTTTTTTGCGCAATTGCTTGCAGGCCAAGCTGCGCATGGCCGTTATAAAAAGGAAAGACAAGTATATGAAAAATAAAGATACAAATATCGTTATGGGAATCAAAGAATGGGGACTTTTGATTTTGTTGTCCATTTTGTGGGGTGCTTCTTTTTTCTTTGTAGAAGTTGCGGTGACCACCATGACGCCCTTAACCATTGTTGCCTGCCGTGTCGGGGTGGCGGCTTTTCTTTTATTGATATATGTAAAAGTTTCCGGTCGTAAAATGCCGTCTGATCCAAAGATATGGGGTGGGCTTTTTATCCTTGGGGCATTAAACAATGCTATTCCTTTCAGTTTGATCACCTGGGGACAGACCCATATTGATTCCAGCCTCGCCTCGATTTTAAACGCAACAACACCGGTGTTCAGCGTGGTATTTGCTCATTTTCTGACAACGGAAGAAACCTTGACAAAAAAGCGTGGTATGGGTGTCGTTTTCGGTTGGTTAGGCGTTGCCGTTCTCATCGGAATAGAGTCCTTGAGTGGGGTTGGAATGAAATTTGCAGGTCAGGTGGCTGTGCTTGGCGCGGCCGTGCTCTATGCGTTTGCAGCAATTTTCGGCCGGCGATTTAAAAACCTTGATCCAGCGGTGGTGGCTGCCGGCATGCTCACCGCCTCCACCATGATGATGGTTCCGATATCATTTTTTGTTGAACGACCTTTGACGCTGAATCCCACATGGAATACATGGGCTGCTCTGCTCTCTCTGGCAGCAGTTTCAACGGCTCTGGCATACATAATTTATTTTTATATTCTGGCAAAAGCGGGCGCCACCAATATCCTTTTGGTTACGTTTTTAATCCCGATCTCTGCCATTTTTCTAGGGGTTGTTATTCTGGGTGAGGCACCGGGATGGAATGCTTACGCCGGTATGGGCTTGATCTTTGCCGGTCTTGTTTTCATTGACGGACGTCTGATTTTTTTTTAAAATAACTGACATCAGAGTGCCCGGGGTAGTTTACCTTTTTACAGCATTGGTTCGAACAAGAAGGCTATTTGCCACATTTAAGCATATAGTCTAATGTTGTTACGCTGTCTTTATGGCAGGTATTGTGTCTGCTGGTAAATATTTTACAGGGTATCTCGGCAGGGACTGGTTCAGGGCTAACGCATGTAACTTTTCCATATTAATGATTTCAGGTAGTTACGGTTTGAAGGTAAATGCAAATGAAAATCTCGTTTTGCATAAGTACCTGTAAAACAAACAATTAAAATTCATGTCAAGTTTACATGCGTTTGCCCTGACCGGTTGGTTGCATCTTGACAATTTTAATTTAGCTACAATTATAATTAAAAATAAGGTAACTTTTTTAATAATAGAAAATGAAATTAGGAGTGAAGATGGCAGCAAAAAAAACACGTAAGTTTAAAACCGAAGTACAGCAGCTTTTGCATTTGATTATCCATTCTTTGTATTCCAACAAAGAGATATTTGTTCGGGAGCTTATTTCCAACGCATCGGATGCCATTGACAAGGCAAAGTTTAAAGAACAGACTCATCCTGACCTGTTTGCCGATGATAATGATTATCACGTCCGAATCGCGTTAGACCCGGAAGAAAAAACCTTTCAGATCAGCGATAATGGTATCGGCATGACCTTTGACGAGGTAAACGACAATATCGGTACTATTGCAAAATCTGGTACGGCAGCGTTCATGAAAGCCATGGAGAATTCCAAAAAGGAAAATACGCTTTCAACTGAATTGATCGGACAGTTTGGTGTGGGGTTTTACTCCTCCTTTATCGTTGCCGACAAAGTAAGGATAGATACGAAAGCTGCCGGCGAAGAAGGCGGTGTCCGGTGGGAATCTGATGGTGAAGGATCATATACTGTTCAGGAAATCGAAAAAGAAGATCGTGGTACAGCAATCACCTTATACTTGAAAGACCCTGAAGAAGGCGATCAGGATTTTACACAAGAGTATGTCATTCAGAACATCGTTAAAAAACATTCTGACTTTGTCACCTATCCTGTGATCATGGAAGTTGAAAAAAATGAACCCATTCCTGAAAACGAGATCATCAAGGATTCAGACGGTAAAGCCATTGGCGATACATTTAGAAAAGTCAGAAAAGATGACACCTTAAATTCCATGAAAGCCATCTGGTCAAAAGCCAAAGGCGATGTGACCGATGTAGAACATGAAGAATTTTATAAACATATCAGTCATAACTGGGATAAACCTATCGAAGTCATTCATAAAAGGTTTGAAGGCGTAACAGAGTATGATGTTCTCATGTATCTGCCGGAAAAAGCCCCCATGGATCTGTTTAGACCGGAACGAAAACACGGTATGCAGCTTTATTGCAAACGTGTATTTATTATGGATGACTGTAAAGAACTTTTGCCGGACTATCTGGGTTTTGTCCAGGGGGTTGTGGATGCACCGGATCTGAACCTGAATGTCAGCCGGGAAATTCTCCAGGAAGATCGTTTGGTTAGAAATATCCGTAAAAATCTTGTTAAACAGATTTTCAGTGTCCTTGAAGGAATGGAGAAAGAAAAGTACGAAGCTTTTTTTGTTGAATTCGGTCAGTCACTAAAAGCTGGAATTCCGACGGATTATGAAAACAAAGAACGTCTCGCGTCTCTGTTAAGATATAAAACCACCAAGTCCGGGGACAAGGTTGTCACCCTGGATGAATATATTGAAAACATGCAGGAGGATCAAAAAGAGATCTACTACCTGACAGGCGAAAGCTTATCCTCTTTAATGAATTCACCGTTGCTTGAATCCTTGAAGGCAAAAGACTACGAAGTGCTTCTCATGGTTGACCCCATTGATGAGTGGGTGACCCAGAGTCTGCCGGAATACAAGGAAAAGAAATTGAAAAGTGCTGAAAAAGGCGATCTTGATCTTGAAAAAGTTGATGACGATACCAAAAACGAATATTCCGCTCTTTTGTCTTTCCTTAAAGGTAAACTTGAAAATAAAGTTAAAGATGTGGTTGTTTCAAATCGCCTGAAAGATTCTGTTTCCTGCCTGTCCGGTGATGATTATGGCATGAGCGCCTATATGGAAAAAATAATGAAAGCTTCGGGTCAAAGCACTCCTGAGCAAAAAAGAGTTATGGAAGTCAATGTGGCGCATCCGGTTGTAGGGAAAATGAAAGAAATATTTGAATCGGACACTACCAATCCGGTGTTAAAAGATTATAGTGATCTTTTGTTTGATATTGCCGTGGTAAGTGAAGGTGGCAAGCTGGAAAATCCCGCACGATTTTCCAAACAACTGGGAGACCTGATGGCCAAAGCCATATGATCATCTTTCTTGAAACACTGGGTTGTTCAAGAAACCAGGTGGACAGTGAAATTATGCTGGGAAAGCTTGTGGCCAAGGGTCACAAGCTTACAGCTGACCCGCAAAAAGCCGAAGCGATCATTGTTAACACCTGTACATTTATATCCACAGCCTCTGATGAGGCTGTGGATGTTCTTTTACAAATGGCCGGGTTTAAAAAGACAGGCAGATGCAAACGGCTTATTGCCACAGGGTGTCTGTTTGAGCGGTACAAGGATGATAAATCGCTTGTGGAAAGTTTTCCCGAGGTGGATGCTTTTTTGGGCACCGCTGCATGTGAGCAGATCGTGGATGCTGTAGAAAACAAAGACGTACACCCTTTGACACTGTTTCCCGATCCCAATGAGAGATCGTTTCAGGATTTGTCGGAAAAAAGAGAACTGACCGAAAAATATTCAGCCTTTATCAAAGTGTCTGAAGGCTGTAATCGCAAATGTACCTATTGTATTATTCCAAAACTTCGCGGACTGCAGCGATCCAGACCCATTGAAGATATCTGCACCGAGGCCCGAAATCTTGTATCTGACGGTGTCAAAGAAATTATTCTGACAGCAGAAAATACCACGGATTACGGCCGGGAACTCCCAGGCGATCCGGGCTTTGATAATGTGCTTGAAAGTTTAAGCCTCACCCTTGAGAAAACTAATGCCTGGATACGGTTTTTATATACCCATCCCAACACCCTGACCGAATCGGTTGTAAAGGCTGTTAAAAGATCTGAAAATATTTGTTCCTATTATGATGTGCCCATCCAGCATGCTGCATCAGGTGTGCTAAAAAGAATGGGACGACCCTATAATACTCAAGATCTTTATACCTTGTTTGAAACCATCCGCAATATAGATCCTGACGCTGCGCTTCGGACAACGTTAATTGTAGGATTTCCGGGTGAAACCAAGAAAGATTTTAATTTGTTGATGGATTTTATCAAAACAATACGTTTTGAGCATCTGGGTGTGTTCACTTATTCTGATTCTGATGATTTAAAATCTCACCAATTCAAAGATCATGTATCTTCTGACATTGCTGAACAACGTCATGATATGCTGATGGCCGTCCAGGCAAAAATTTCCGAATCAATTAATAATAAGCATGTGGGGAAAACGTATTCAGTCATAGTGGAAGAAAATGTGGAATCCGGCGTTTATATCGGTCGAACACGGTTCCAGGCCCCGGAAGTAGACGGGGTGACATTTATTTATTCAAACGGGCTTGAAATCGGCACCATTGTTAAGGTAAGAATGACAGATGCATTTGAATATGATTTGGCCGGGGAGAAGGCATGACAAAAAGTGTAAAGCAACAGATAATTGATCTGGCGGTTCCGGATCTTGAAAAAATCGAAACAGCGCTTGAAAAGCATCTGGAACCCAATCTGGATCTGGTAAAACAGATTGCCTCTCATCTGTTGTTTTCCGGTGGTAAACGACTACGACCGCTTTTAATGATCCACAGCGCCAGAATGTGCGGGTATGCCAATGGGTTTGAAATCGATTTTTCGACCATTTTCGAATACCTCCATGCAGCCACCCTTTTGCACGATGATGTTGTGGATGAAGCCGATATTCGCAGGGGTAAAAAGGCTGCACACACCAAATGGTCAGCTCCGAAAGTGGTGCTCACAGGAGATTTTTTGCTGGCCCTGGCGCTTGATCTGGCTGCCCGGACAAGAGAACCCGATATTATCAGTGTGATTGCAAAAATCACCCGGGATATGTCCCAGGGTGAAATTGATCAGATGACAAAAAAAGGTAAGCTGGACATATCTGAAGAAGAATACTTAGACGTTATTGAAAAAAAGACAGCCGTTCTCATCCAGGGGGCGTGTCAAAGTGGTGCTATCTTAGCCAGGTCTGACAAGGAAAAGCAAAGCGCCTTAAAAGCGTATGGATTCCATCTCGGCATGGCCTTTCAGATGGCGGATGATCTTTTGGATTATACGGCAACCGCTCAAGTACTGGGAAAGAATCCCGGAGCAGACATGCGGGAGGGAAAACTTACCCTGCCCCTGATTCATAGTCTGACCCGTGCCTCAAAAGAAGATAAAAGCTGGATGGAACACGTTATTTTGGAGCCGGGTTTTCATATAGAGCAGTTTGAACAATTAAAAGCATTATTATTCCGTTATAAAGGAATTGAATATACGCAAAACATGGCACGGGAGCATGTAGGTAAGGCAAAATCATGCCTGGATATTTTTGAATCAAGCCTGTCAAAAAAACTATTGTCCCTGCTTGCGGATTACTCCATAAAAAGAAAGGTGTGATAGATAAAATGGCCAAAACAATTATCAAAAGACTTATGGGCATTAGTTTTCTTGCATTGTTTGCAGGCATTGTACTTTTTTTGGAACCTGTGCAGGCTGCCAAACAGATGCATGTCTTAACCGGTGTGACCACAGGTAAAAGGCGGGTAATCAATCAAAACATCCAGCAGGCCAAGCAAAAGGCAGTATCCGATGCCCTGGAACTCGCACTTCAAAATGCCTTTTCAAGTATCGTCTCCCGCCAGGTTTTTGCCACCAATCTTGATTTTTTCTATGATCAGATTCTGTCCCGTACCTCGGATTATATTCTTGCCTATCGGGTTTTAGGCGGGATTGAAAATAAGGGCTATTTTCTTGTGGGGGTGGAAACCAAGGTCAATGTATCACTTCTTGAAAAAAAATTGACAGATGCAAAAATTTTAAATGCAAGCAACGATAAGCCCACTATTTTATTCTTCATTGCAGAAAAAACGCCGGATGACCTGCTGCCGAAGTATTGGTGGGGAAACAACCCCATACCATACCAGTCCACGGCTGAAGAGATCATTGTAAAAAAAATGATTCAGAACCGCTTTTTTGTCATTGGAATCGGTCCGGAACGACCTGATCCATCGTTTTATAATGTCTCTTTTAGAACAATCTATGATGTTGGTGCAGCAAAGAAGCTTGGGGTTGGCATGAAGGCGGATATGGTTGTTTTCGGCAAAGCCTCATCTTTAGAAAGTATCAACAGGATGGGGGAAGAAAAAATCTTTAATGCCATTATCAATCTTGACGTATACAATCTTGAAACCGGTGAAAAAGTTTTGACATCACAAATTGATGCCGCAGCCAAGAGTGATATCTCCTCCCAGGGTCAAATAGATGCCATTGTGAATGCAGCCAACCTTGCAGCAATAGATTTGAGTAAAAAGATTGATGCCTATTGGGCAGAGCAACTTCGAAGAGAACATGCCTTTGATGTGCGCATTGAAGGTCTGGATTTTCTGCCCAGATTTATTGCATTAAAACAACGCTTTAAGCAGATGCCAGGTATTGAAAATATGCAGCCCAGGGAGATGGGGTCAAACTATGCGTTGTTACAGGTGTTCTATAAAGGCAAACCCTCACAGTTTGCCGATACAGTGATGCTGAAAACCTTTGAATCTTTCGGAATCGAGGTTCTGGATGTTTCAGATAGCCTGGTTACAATTCGATTTATTGAAAAAGAGCAGGAATCCTTACTGAATGAATCAGAAGAAGCACCAGCACTTGATCAGGCACTGGAAAAAACAACAGAATAGATCTCTCGACAAAGATATTTTTCTAAAGTGCTGTTTGAAATCAAAACCACGTTTTTCTTGACACACCAAAAAGGTTTTGCTAAAAAAGCAAAACGATTCAGGCGCGTAACTCAGTTGGTAGAGTGCTACCTCGACACGGTAGAAGTCAGCAGTTCAAGTCTGCTCGTGCCTACCATAAAAAAAGAAAGGGTCTTCAGATTTTAGCTGAAGACCCTTTTTGATTTTTGTACTCATACTTATTGAGAAGTTACAGTAAAATCATGCAATGATTTCTAATTCTTTCATTTTTTGTATGAATAGAAGGTGAAAATGATCACCAGAACCAATGCTGGCAGTAGAACATAATCCAGGTAAGATTATATCCCATCCAACGCCCGATTTTAATTTGTCTATACCCGGATATTTCACGAAGTTTTTTTTGCTTTAAATATGCAGGGTTGGTTTTTGGTAAAACAAATGTCATTGGCAATGGGTAATTATATACAAGGTTAAATGACTATGCCATAGTTTCTCAAATTATGATTAAAAAGGATTGATTATGAAAATATTACTTACATCGGTATTTGGGCCCTATGGTGTTGATGATGATTTTGGTCGAAAAGAAAATATTATGGAACTTTTCCATAATCAGATAACAAGAGAGCAGGGACTTTTTTCTTTACGGTTTAATCATCAGAGTTTTGGATTGTATTTTCTTGCTGAAAATATAGATGTGCCGACAACCGTGCTTGATTTTCCATCAAAAGAAAGATTCATCAAAGAGATACAAAAAGGTTACGATTATATTGGAATTTCTTTTATTTTGCCAAATTTTATTAAGGCAAAGTATATGGCCGAGCAGATCAGAAAATATGCGCCAAAAACAAAAATACTGCTTGGCGGTCATGGAACTTCTATTCCGGGAATCGAAACACTTATAGAAAACGATAGCATCTGCCGGGGTGAAGGGGTAAAATGGTTAAGGCGAATGTTGGGTGAAAACACAAAAAAACCGATTAATCACCCAATAATGAATTCTGTTTTTTCAAAACGGATTTTAGGTATGAAGCTAAAAACAGACGCCGCAGTCTTAATTCCCGGGGTAGGCTGCACAAATGGCTGTCGATTTTGTACGACCACCCATTTTTTTGATAAAAAATACACTCCGTTTTTTAATACAGGCAAAGAACTTTTTGATGTTTGCCGCAAAGTTGAAAAAAAATTGGGCCATGATGAATTTTTCATTATGGATGAGAACTTTTTAAAGGTGCCCCAACGTGCGGTTGAGCTTGTAGAGCTGATGGAAAAACACAACAAGTTTTATCGGTTTGGAATTTTCAGTTCCGCAGAAACAATTAAACAAATGGGCCCGGAGTTTTTAGCACGGCTGGGTGTGTCTTTTCTCTGGGTTGGTGTTGAGTCAAAACAGGAAGTTTATGAAAAAAATCGAGATGTTGATATTAAACAAATGATTAAAGGCTTGAGAGATCATGGGATAAGCGTGCTGGCATCCGGCATTTTATTTTCCGAGCATCATGACCAGCAAACCATAATGGATGATATAAAATTCATGGTCGATTTAGAATCTGATTTTGTTCAATTTATGGGGTTGGGGCCATTGCCCGGGACAAAGCTTTATAAAGACTATGATGAAAAAGGCATATTAAGAAAAGATATTCCCTATGAAGAATGGCATGGACAGCACCAAATCTGGTTTAAACACCCCCATTTTAACTTAGAAGAATCCGCCGGTTTTTTAAAAAATGCATTTCGATATGATTATGACAAACAAGGGCCCTCATTGCTGAGGATGTGTGACACCGTGCTTAGAGGTTATGTGACCATTTCAAACTATAAAGACCCGTTTATGCAGAAAAGGGCATTGCAGTTAAAAAAATGGGTTGGGCATTATCGTATGATGTTACAAGCATTACATCGTTTTGCGCACAATGATATCGTGATAGATAAAACCATAAAGTTAATTCAAGAATATGATGACCAATTGGGGCCAATGTCGTTAAAACAGAAAATTGGGACAAGGTTTGCTTCCTATCACGCAAAGAGAGAGGCAATAAAAATTTTATTAAGCAAAAATAATTATCAGCCCAGAACAATTATGACCAAATACCGTATGTCTGTAAAAAACCTTGCTGTTGAGGCCTTAAAAGGCAGGTCGTTATCAAACATGTTAAATATTCATTTGAATTGGGATCATGAACCGATCATGGTTGAACTGGCCGGCACACTCGACAAGATTAATGCAAAGACCTTTGCAAAAAATCTTCTCGGTAAGTTAAAAAGAGAAGACTGTCTTGTCAAACTGAATTTAAATCAATTGATTGCAATTGAAGATGAGTCATTGAAACGATTGTTGAAGAGGTTAAGGAAATACAACCAAAGAGTTCAGATAGTGTTCAATGACGGTGTACAGGTTGTTGATGATGCATTTGCCAGCCTTCCTGAAAAACTCAAAATAATGTTTATAAAAGAAGAATTGGTATCATCACTATAAATGAACCTCAAGGGTTCCATAAAAATTTTTTATATTGGGTTTCATCTCCGATGAATATTAGTCCGATTTCGGCATCTTTGATAATAAAGTGGGCCTGTTTTTTTTGTGTTGGTACGGACAAGTCAGCCCTGTGGTTTGCTCTGGAAAAGGGAGGGCACCACGGCACGGTTGGTCGTGGTGCCGTCAATTTATGGTTGACGGGTCAGTTTCTTACTGATTTTAGCGGCAGCCGTTTTTGTTTGTTCTATGATGATGGGAATTTTTTTGTCAGACATGGATGCTTTAAAACCGACCACCCAGATGGCCGGGGTGTAGGCACCATATTTTTTGATGGGGGCAACAATCGCCCGTACACCTGAGATATATTCTTCGTCATCTGTGGCAATGCCGGTTTCTCTGACCTTGATAAGTTCTTCTTCATATTTTTTTTGGTCAACAATGGTGTTGGGTGTGTACCGAACCAAAGGGTTTGCATGCAGATATTTGTCACGGTCTTTTTTATCCATTTGTGCGATAAATAATTTACCCGTTGCACCGGCCATCAGGGGAAGGGCGGTACCGATGGGGGAGGTGATTTTAAAATCCTTGCGTGATTCAACAATATCAATTACTGTTACACTATTGCCGTTTCTGACCCCTAAAAAGACCGATTCTTTGCATTGTTCCATCAGTTCTTCCATAATGGGCCGGGCAATATTTTTAAAGTCAATACGTTCATAGGCAGCTTTGCCCAGTTCCATAAGGGTAATGCCTATGGAATATCGCTTGGAAACAGAATCTCTGACAATGGCACCCTGGTCTTCTAGAGCAGCCGTGATACCATGCACGGTACTTTTGCTGATATCGAGCTGGGTTGAAATTTCACTGATCCGCAAGCCTAAGGAACTTTTTGAGACAGCGTTTAATATCATAAAGGCTTTTTTAACAATTGGGGCCTGGTATTTTTTTGTCATTGTTCACCATAATGAATTTTTATTTATCACAATATAGCTAAAAATTAGCTTGACAACAGTATAATAATACTATTTATTATATTCGTGTTCATTATTATGAATTTTAAAAAATTGCAATAATAAAAAAATGAACCTCCCGCTTACCAGGGGGAATAAAAAAAAATTAGAGGGAATAATCAAATCCGTGCTTAATAAAAATGGGCACGCTTTGATTTTTTAAAGTGTTTCAATTTTTACAAAGGAGGGTCACTATGGCAGTTGATACCAATAAAGAGTCCGGTGCCGAAAGTCTGCGTAAAACCAGAACATACGGTAAGTTTAGATGCCATAATCCAACCTGTATGGGCAGGCTGGAACCTAAACCGGGTGATGATCACGTAAAATGTCCGGTTTGTACAAGTGAATTCCGAGTCGCATGGATCAAAGAGGGTTTTCCAAGAATCCGTGGGCCCGTCTGGGAAGTAAACAAAAAACTTGCCGAAGAAGCATTTAAGAAAAGATGGGGGGATAAATAGTATGTCATTGGATAGAAAAATTGCATATATTAACCTTACCACAGGTGATGTAGAGGTAAAACCAATCCCTCTTGACGTCAGAAGAAAATTCCTCGGTGGTAGAGGGCTTGATGCATATCTGTTATTGAATCATTCAGAAAAAGGCTGTGATCCTTTAGGGCCGGATAATCCACTAATCGTTAGTGGCGGTATCCTCACAGCAACCTGTGCATCTGCAACTGCAAGAACACATGTCATGGCAAAATCTCCTTTAACAGGACTTTTGGGTTCCTGTAACATGGGTGGATTCTTTGCTCCTGAAATGGCATGGGCCGGATTTCATCATCTTGTAATTAAAGGTAAGGCAAAAAAACCGTCTTACATTTACATTCATAACGGCGAAATACAAATCCGCGATGCAAAAAATATCTGGGGTAAAACAACCACAGATGCTCAATGGGCCATTAGAGACGAACTTGATGACCAGGAAGTAAAATCTTTGGTTTGTGGTCCTGCCGGCGAAAACCTTGTTGCATTCGCAAACGTCATGACCGGCATTAAAAATGCGGGTGGCAGAACCGGAATGGGTGCTGTTATGGGTTCCAAGAACCTTAAAGCAATCGCCTGCCGTGGAACCATGGACATAAATATTGCCCATCCTGTTGAAGCACTTGAGTATAACAAACGCTTTATCGATCAGATTACATCTGCAAAGGTAAATAAAACCCAGGGTACACTTGGCACACCGATGATCTGGGGTGCCACGAATTCATGGGGTGGCGTTCGAACAAGAAACTTCCAGTATAATCAGTGTGAATATGCCGATGATATCGAACCCGAAGCAATTGATGACATCTGTGAAGACACCATGGGCCCCTACCATATGTCCGGTTGTTTTGGTTGCCAGGTCCATTGTCGTGCTCAGTATAGAATTCCTTCGGGCCCGTTAAAAGGTAAATACGAAGAAGGCCCTGAGTATACATCCCAGGGTGCATTTGGTGGAGAAACAGATACGCCAAGAGCTGAAACCGTTCTTGTTGGAAACCATCTTGTTGATCAATATGGAATGGATAACCTTGAAACAGGTTCTTTGATTTCCTGGGCAATGGAGCTTTACGAAAAGGGAATTATTTCAAGCAAAGATACAGACGGTCTTGACCTTAGATTTGGTAATGATGAAGCTGTTCTTGAAATGATAGAACGCATTTGCTTTAGAAAAGGCAAGGTTGCCGATGCCCTTGCAAACGGTGGTATTCCGGCTTCCAAGACTTTTGGAAAAGATTCTTTCTCTTACCTGATCCAGGTAAAAGGAATGAGCAATCTTCATTCTGATGAAAGAGCAACGCCGGGTCTTGCACTAAACATTGCAACATCTTCAAGGGGGTCTGATCATTTAAGGAGTCGCCCCGCGATTGACCTTTATCATCTGCCTGAAGAAGTACTACAGAAAATTTATGGAAGCCCCATCCCATACGATGGAAAACTTTCCTCCGAGCATACCGAATATATTGGAAAGCCATGGCAGGTATTCTGGCAGGAAAACTGCTACATGGGTGTGGATTGCCTGGGCATTTGTAAATATCATACCACATTTTTGGGTGCTACGCTGCCCAATTATGAGGATTGGCCAAAGGTCCTATATTACAACACCGGCCTTGAATTCACCCCTGAAGAACTCTGGGATATCTCAAGACGTTGTAACATGATAGAAAGACTTTTCAACTTAAGGGAAGGTTTGACAAGAAACGATCTTGAAAAGGGCGATATGCTCAACCATCGTTACTTTGATGAACCTACAAGACGCGGTGCCATTGATGTTGTAGGTCGAGTGATCGACAAAAAGAAATTTGTCAAAATGGTTGATGAATTTTATGAGCACAAAGGTCTTGATAAAAAAGGTAATCCGAAAACTGAAACCCTTAAACAGCTTGGGCTTGAAAATGAGCCCTCTCACATGCTGTAGATTTGAAAGGAGATATCATGGAAACAAAGGATAAAGTCCTGATGATAAACCCTGAAAAATGTACAGGGTGCAGGTTGTGCGAATTGGTATGTGCGGTAAAACATGATGGCGTTTCCAATCCATCCAGAAGCCGTATCAAAGTAATGAAATGGGAAATGGACGGGGTGTATATCCCCATGGCCTGTCAGCAGTGCCAGGATGCTCCTTGTAAGGCTGTTTGCCCTGCCGGGGCTCTTTCCCGTAATGATGAACTCAATACCATTGAAGTTGATCAGGACAAATGTATTGGCTGCCGTTCTTGTGTCGCTGTTTGTCCGTTTGGCGCAATGGGTTTCAATTCCATTGACAGAAAGGTCTTTAAATGTGACCTGTGCGGTGGCGATCCCCAATGTGTTAGATTTTGCGAAGTTGAATGCGTTGAATATGTTGATGTTAATGATGTTGCGGTTATTAAAAAGAAAGAAGCAGCGGCAAAATTGCATGCAAAAAGTCATAAAGTGGCCTTGAAAGAAGCTTAACGTTTATAAAGGTTAATAGTTAGTCTATAATGCACGCTCCGGATTAAATTTCGGAGCGTGCATTTTTTTATGCCGGAGCAAATGGAAATGATATGGAAAATAAATCTAAAAAACTGGTCATTATCACGGGATATTTTCAAGACGAATCCTATGGTTTGCTTGGCCCCCAGATGGCTGCCACAATTATAAATGACCACAGTGAATATCAAGCACGGGTTGTTGCCATCACCAATGAGTATGACAAGAATGATTTGAAAAAAGCCTTGAACACCTTTTTTGGAGACAGTCCGGTGGTTGTAGGGTTTTCAACCCTGGGTGGCCGTACTGATCTGTTTGATTTTGCCAAAGCGCTTAAAAATGACGGTGTAATCACATTTTTGGCCGGGCCCCAGGCCGGTGTGGATTTTAAAGGGGAGGTCGGGTGTGAAAAATATGGGCATCGGTTTAAAGGGCTTAGCGATTGCTTTTCATTTGCCATCCAGGGTCCGGGCCAACAGATGTTACCCCTGCTTAAAGCTGGATTCCATTCTGATATAAGCAGATTTGATGGTGTTCTGGTTAAGAATGAAAAAGGCCATATAATTGAAAAACCTTCAATTGCCTGGGACGATGAGTATCTTGCAAAAGTAGACTGGCAAAATATTTATAGGCTACAAAAGAACGGATTTGAACCATTCAACGTTGACTGTGCCCAGGTTATAGCTCAAATCGGGTGTCCCCATGCATCAAAAGACCGTGAAGTCATAATAGAGTATCCCCAGATTCTTAAACCAAAAGAAGATCTTGAACAAAAAAAACCAAGTGCGAGAATCCATCAAAAAGGGTGCAGTTTTTGTGATGTGGCGGCGGACAAGGGGTTCAAGGGGGCGGTGAGCGAAGATGCGATTAAACAGCAGCTTGCTTGCCTGCCGGAACATCCAGATGGCACCAAGATCGCCTTTGAATTGATTAATGAGAGTCCGCTGCCAAAGCTTGCAGGAATTTTTAAACTGGCAGATGATATTTCAATCCAATTGTCCCAGGTCAACTTGACCATGCGGGCGGACTATTTTTTAAAAGGGCTGGATAAGCTTGAAGCGGCACTGAAGATAGCGCAAGAGAAAAATGTGAGAATTTTACTTGCCTCCATTGGATTTGAATCATTCGAGGATACCATTTTGCATAATTTAAATAAGGGTGTAACCCGACAGATGAATCTGGATACCATCCGGGCCATTCGGGATTTGAAACCCAAATTCCCATATCATTTTGGTTATTTAAAAGAAGAAGGAGCCAATCACGGGTTTATTCATCCTACACCCTGGGACAGCCCCAAAATTTCCCAGCAAATAAATAGAACCATTGCCATGTATCAGCTGGCAATGGATATACTGCCCAATCACAGTACCCCCTTGATTATCCACCACGCATCCGGATTAGGCGACTGGATCAGGCAGATTGAAATAAAAGAAGATATCGTGTTTGAACGGATTGGAACAACCATTGCCTGGTGGCAGACAGAGGATAAAACACTTGTATAAGTAGTGTGATCTGCTGCTACCGGCATCGGGAAAATCTTGGTAGCCGGTCCAATTTTAAACAAAATTATTGAAAAATAAAACTCTATCTTATATTTTACTCAAATCGCTTTAAATTTAATAAAGAAAATACAAACCCTCAATAAAATGTGATACGGTCATTTCAGAATAGATTAGGGGATGTGGATAAAAAAATACCCCGGCCTGGAATAAACAGGTCGGGGTATTCAATATAATAAGATTTGGTGAAAGATAAAGTGTCTTCAACTCAAAAATTTCAAGATCAGCCGTACATAAGGTTGGGTAAATATAGAATGATTTTTGGAAATATCATTAAAATTACCACACCGATGATGACTGCGAGAAGGAAAGGAAAAATACCCCTGAAAATCTTTTCAAGCGGAATTTCCTGTTCCAATACATTTTTTGCCACCCCGTATACAACATAAACGTTGATACCGACAGGTGGTGTTATGACACCCATTTCGGTTACCATAACAATGATGATACCAAACCAGATGGGATCATATCCAAGCTCCATGACAACCGGATAAAAGATGGGGACTGTTAAGGTCACAAAAGCCAGGGCATCCATGAAACAGCCGCCAATGAAATAGATCCCGATGACAACACCTAAAACAAGGTAAGGTGCCATTTGAAGCTGGCTGACCCAGCCTGCTATTTCAAAAGGGATTCTTGTAACGGCTAAAAATTTGCCAAAGATGACGGCACCTGCAATCAGCATCATGACCATACAGGAGGTTCTTAGGGTCTCTCTTAAGGATTTTACAAACCCTTCCCAGGTGATCTGTTTTCTGATTATGGCAATGATCAACACGCCAAAAGCACCAATGGCTGCCGCTTCTGTTGGTGTAAAAAGACCGATAAAAATACCGCCGATCACAAGGGTAAATACAGCAAGAGTTTCACCTAAGCCCAGCAAGGCCTTGAGTTTTTCATTCCAAGAGAACTTTTCTCCCGGAGGTCCTTGTTCCGGATGTATTCTGCATTTGATATAAATGCAGGCAATAAAAAGAAGTGTAACCAGAAAAGCCGGGAAAATTCCGGCAACGAATAATGCCCCTATGGATTGTTCTGTTAATATTCCGTAGATTATCAAGACGACACTGGGGGGCATGATCATGCCGATACCACCACCGGAAGCCACAGAGCCGGTTGCCAGTTCATCATCATATCCATATCGTTTCATTTCAGGCAGACCCACCGTGGCCATGGTGGCTGCTGTTGCGGGACTTGAACCGCAAACCGCACCAAATGCGGTACAGGCGGAAACGGTTGCCATGGCGAGACCGCCTCTAGTGCTGCCAAGGAATTTATAGCCTGCATCATACAAGCGCTTGGAGATTCCGGAATTGAATCCCAACTGCCCCATAAGAATAAATAAAGGAATTGTTGTTAAATCATACGATCCGAATACTTCATACACATTTCGGGACAAAAGTGCTAACCCTGCGTGGTAATTTATGACAGTACTGAATCCAATAAATCCAACAGTGCCCATAACAAAAGCCACAGGCATTCGCGTCAGAAACAAAAGGAGCATGACGGCAACACCGATTAAACCTATAATAGTTGGACTCATTTTGTTTTTAACTCACTTATTTGCTTAATGTTTTTAATAATCATCTCAATAATGGTTACAGAAAATGACAATAGTCCGAAAGCAAGCAGATATACAATATAATGTATCGGAAATTCCATGTTCATGGAAACTTCACCGGACAGCTTGAGATCTTGTGCATACACAAACATTTGCCAGGTGATCAGGCAAAAAAGTACAAGACTCAGCAGCCGGGTGAAAACATCAATGATCAATTGGGTTTTTTTGGAAAACAGGCGAACCAGAATTTCCACACCAACATGACCATCCATTTTATATGTATACGGCAAGGCCGCTGCAACGATTATAGTTGCAAAAAAGCCAACCATCTCAACCGATCCAAATATGGGATGTTTGAAATATCTACCGATAACATCAACCACGGTTAATAACATCATACAGGTCAGTGCTATAAGACCAATCGCTTTCAAAAAATCAGAAAATTTGTCCAGCACTTTAAAAATAATGCTCATAATATCCTGCTTAAGATTGTTTAATTGAACAGACAGCCGACAAAGTATACTAAGGATCGGCTTCAAAATTATTTGATCTTTTGTTTTCAAAACACCCAGTCTTTTAAGGGGTTTTGGAAACAATTTAGATCAAGTTATTTTGTAACGATTCCTAATCGGCTGTCTGCTTAAAAAATATAGTTTATATATTACATATTGGCTTTAATGAAATCTACAACAGCTTTACCATCAACGCCTTTTTTGCCGGCTTTTTGGATATAGCCATCAATAACAGGTGCCACAGCAGCTTTCCATTTTGCTTCTTCATCTGCTGAGAGTGTAATAATTTTTCCGCCTTTGGATTTGAAAAATTCTGTACCGGCAACATCATCAGAATCCCAAACTTTGCCATGTTTAACAGACCATTCTGCATTGATTTTTGTGATTATCTTCTGTTGTTCCGGGGTAAGTTTGTTCCATCGAGATTTGTTCATGAAAACTGCGAATGTTGTGGTATAGGAAGTCGCAGCACTTTGTACTGCATAATGAACAACTTCACCTAATTTCCAGCCTTTGTCGGCTTCTAATGGGTGTAAAGAACCGTCAACAACACCCTTTTGAAGCATGGTGTAACTTTCTCTCATGCTTTTACCAACTGCGGATCCGCCAAGAGCACCGACAATAAGTCCGCTTGTACCAGTACCCCTGATTTTTAAACCTTTAAGATCGCCAAGGTTTGCAACTTTTTGATCGGAAGTGTGAAGAACGCCTGGTCCATGGGCATGAAGATACATGACCTTAGTATCACTAAATTCTTTGGGTTGAAATTTATTAAATACCGCGTTTGCAATTTTTGTTGCCTGAACTCCACTTGTATATCCTAAAGGAAGGTCGATGCCGGCAGCAACTGTAAAACGTCCACGGCTGTATGCAAGTACGGTAAATCCAACATCTGCGATGCCATTTATAACGCCGTCATACATGGTTCCGGGGTTGAGCAATGTGCTTGAGGGGTAATATTTAAAAGTAACTTCGCCGTTTGTTCTTTTTTCTACTTCTTTACACCAGCTTTCTGCAAGTTTACTTTGCCCGTGCTGGGGAGGGAAAAAGTTGGCGTAGGTGAGTTGGGTTTTAGCACTTGCATTAAAGGCAAATAAGGCACTGATACAAATTGCCAGAAAGGTAATAAAGGTAATCTTCTTCATCTTGTTGACCTCCTAAAAGTGTTTGTGATGGAGCTAAAAACTAATTTGGGACCCTAAATAGAAAATTTAATTTTCACTGTTATACCCTGAGCTTCACCTCCCTTCCTGTAATTTGTCAAAAATAGTGTTACAATGTAACTATAAATCAGCTAAGAAAATCAACTATATTTAAAAGAAAGAAACCCTGTCAAGCAAAAAGTTCGATTGAAACGAGAAAAAATATTACCCGATTAGTTGATATATCAACCATTTAAGATTTAATCTAATTATCTCACAGCAAGGTCAAATTCGTGTTAATACAGATGAATAGCTATATTGCGGTTGTTTCTTAGCTATGAAGTAAAAAAGCCGTGTCATTATCTGCCCGCACATCTCGGGATAATTTGAGAAACGGTTGAATATGTAATAAGGTTGATATGTCAACTATAATATTGTCAATGCTTCGAGGTAAGTGCTTTGATGGTTACTTTCTTATTGAAAATAATGATAACCATACTTCAAGATTAGATGATCCCCCATACTAATGCTGTTGTTAAATAGAACTTGACATGTAGCTGTGATGTATCTATTAAGTATCTGTGGAATAGCTTAATGTGGCAAATAACGGCTATGCTGTAATCAGGAGTATGGATGTAATGGCGATTGATAATGAAAAAAATGATGGATTTGAATTAAATTTAATTCGTAAAAAGGTTAAATTTGAAATTTATGGTGATGAAATGATAGAAAAAATCGTTAATTCAAGCGGCAATAGCGGAAGGGTATATCTTCCACCTGATTGGATCGGTAGAAAAGTGAAAGTCGTAAAATGTTGATACACTAAAAGCCATGCTCAGCCTTGGTCTTTCATCCCGAGGGTTGCCCATAATACAAAAAACTCTTCCGGGATACCATAAAAATAGCCAATCCGGTTCATAAAGTTCTGGAATGGGATAGTATTTGAAATGGACTATGGATCTGTCTTTTGATCTCATCATTCAAAAAATCAAAGAGTCGAAACAGCCGAATATCAACTGATTACACGAAAATTCAATATTAAGAAAAAATGCAGAGACTTAGCAGAAGAAAACCATTTTTTTCTTGACACGTAGTTATTATGTAGCTTATATATAGTTACATTGTGTCGAAAAGGAAGATTATGAATTGGAATCACTGAATAGTGGTTTTGTTTTTTGTTATTAAAGGCCTAAACGTCATACGTTTTGCCACAAGTTTTAATTGACAGCATAGATCTTGATAAAAGGGGAAAAAAAATGAGGTACGCAGAGACGGGGTTTAATTTAGAAATCGATTTGACCCGTGGAAACATCGAGAAAGTCGCAACGGACCCAAAAGAAACCGAGCTTTATCTTGGGGGTCTGGGAACAAACGCCAAAATAATGTGGGACAGAGTCAAGCCTGAAACCCAAGCCTTTGATCAGGAAAACCTTTTGATTTTTGGTGCCGGTCTTTTGTGCGGAACGCCTGCTACCGGTTGTAACCGTACCATTTTAACAACCATTTCTCCCCAGACCAAGCTGTTGGCATTTTCAATGATGGGTGGATTCTGGGCACCTGAATTAAAGTATGCCGGGTATGACAAGGTTGTTCTTAGGGGCAAATCAGAAAAACTGGTTTATCTGTACATTAATAATGATGAGGTTGAAATCCGGGATGCAGCTCATTTACATGGCAAGGGTGCAATTGAAACAGCAGAATTGATTAAAAAAGAATTAAATCAGCCCAAAGCACAGGTTGCAGCCATTGGCTTAGCTGGTGAAAACCGGGTGTACTATGCCTCTGTTGAACAGGGCCGGTCAAGTGCCAGCCGTGGGGGTATTGGTGCTGTTATGGGTGATAAAGGAATCAAGGCAGTTGTTGTTCGCGGTACCAGGGATATCAATCTTGCCGAGCCGGAACAGTTTATGGGGCTTTGCAATGAAGTCTTGGATTATATCAAAATAAGAGAAGATAATCCGATTCCCGGAGTAATGCCTATTTTGGCAGGACTTGGATCGCCCCAGGAGATGAAGGTCCATGATGAAAAATGGCACACTGAAAATTTTATGTGGGGCAATTCACGAACCCGCAGGAAAGGGTTCTGGACCGAAGATGTTGAAAAAGAATGGACCCAGACTTTAACTGATGCCAAAACGCGTGAGATCTCCTGTTTTAACTGTCCCATGAAATGCGGTGCCACTCTGTCTCTTCCTGGAATGCCCACCTACATGATGAAATGCTTCACTAAACTGACCTACACCATGGGTGCTTTTTCCAATCTGGATTTTGGTATCAGAATCGCCCAGAAAGCCACCGAGTACGGGCTTGACGGCTTTTCAACACCACAGGTCATGGCATTTGCCCTTGAACTTTTAGAAGACGGTATTTTAAAAAAGGACGACTTTCCAGAGATGCCCGAAGATAATGAAGGTAAATTCTACTATCTTCTTGACATGATTGTGAAAAGAGAAGGTGTCGGCGACATCCTTGCCAAGGGCACTTATTGGGCAGCCAAAGAGATTGGAAACGGTGCAGAAAAATATGCACATAACAATATTAAAAAACATGAGCAGTTGCCATTAAAATTGTCCATGCTCAATCCTATTTATTTTTTGATGTATGCCACGGGTGAGAAAATGAATATCACCCAGATCGAGGGTCAGTTTCCCCAGGCACCTTTTCCAACAAAAGAGGCAAGAGCGGAATTTTGCGAGGATTGGATCCAGGTTCCGGATGACAAGTTTAAAGAGATCCTGATGAATTGGGAATTTAGAGGAGAGAATTCAAATCCCTATTACCCCAATGTTGAAATGACCTGTGATATTGTTGATTGGCAGGAAAGAATGCATTATATAGATGATGCCCTGGGCCAATGTGCGGGTCTTTCTTCGTTTCCTTTAAAACCGCCGTATCACATTCATAATTACCCAAAGTTTATCTCTTACGGTACCGGAATTGATATGGATGAGGATAAACTGACAAAAGCTGCCCAACGGTATCGAACCCTTGTTCGGGCCATCAATATTTCAAGGGGCATGAGAAGAGTAGACGAAGCACCACCTGCAAACCATTGGAAAAAAAGATTTCCTGAACTTGAACAGGAACTTTTGGATGGGTATTACAAACTTAAAGGCTGGAATAATGACGGTATCCCGACCCAGGAATATCTCAATAAAATGGACCTTGGTTACGTGGCAGATGAATTCATAGAAAAAGGTATCTTATCCGAAGACGTTTCAGTGGAAAAAGAGACAAATTAACAGGGAGGGTGCAAACTTTGGCTGAAAAACAGAAAAAAATAATTAAGACATTAAAAATAGATGTGGATAAATGCAATGGCTGCAGAGCATGTGAAGTGATCTGTTCCGCCTTCCATGCATCACCAAAATACAGCAGTAATAATCCGGCCAGATCCCGTATTCGAATTATCCGTGATCCCCACAGAGACATCTACGTCCCTGTTTATGCCGGAGAATACACGGTTGCTGAGTGTGCCGGCCGTGATAAATATACCATCGACGGTAAAGAATATGATGAATGCTCTTTTTGCAGAGCATCCTGCCCATCCAGAGAAGAGTTTAAAGAACCAGACTCGGGACTGCCTTTAAAATGCGACATGTGTGAAGGCGAAGATGAGCCCTTATGTGTGAAATGGTGCCTGGTAGATGCGCTTCAAGTAGAAGAAAGAGAAGAAGACGTATCAGAAGATGAGGAATCAGAGCAACAGGATCTGGATATAGGGCTGGAATCTTTAGCAGATAAATATGGGATGGACAAGATTGTGGATGCCCTTGCCCGAATGAATGAGAAGGACTAAATCAATGGAAACGGTAG